>DASQSO010000521.1:0-5999 GCA_035642335.1 Caulobacteraceae bacterium | reverse complement strand
GCAGCAGCGAGCCGGTGGCCGCTTTCCACCCTGTGGAGACCTTCGATGAGTCCGCTTTTCGGCGCGGCTCTCGACCTTATGACTACCCAGCCGGCCCCGCCTCCAGCGCCTCGACCCTGACCAGCAGCCGTTCCATGGCCGCGTCGGCGACGCCCTCCTCGCGCAGGTGCAAGACCAGGTCGCGCAGGTAGTCGACATTGCGTCCCGAAAGGCCGCTGGCGCCGGCGATCAGGCGCGCCTGGGCCTCCAGGTCGAGGTCGCCGGCCCATTGGGGGTGGTCGCGGTCGGAGAGGAAGACCAGGGCCTGGACAGTTTCGCCGCCGGCCAGGCGCACCGGCGCCCAAGCCTCGAAATAGGTCTCGGTCGGCTGCTCGCGCTCGCGCAGATAGGCATAGACGCCGGGCCAGTCGCCGACGGCGATCCGATAGGCCGCGCCCCGCGCCGCGCCGCCGGGGGCCAGGCCCAGCACCAGGCCCGGCCGTGTCGGCGTGCCGCGATGGTGCACCGAATAGATGCAGAAGGCGCGGCGGCGGCCGTGGGCGACGGCGGCTCGGCGCTCTACGAAGTCGAACCCCGGCCGCCACATCAGCGAGCCATAGCCGAACACCCAGCGATCGCACTTGCCCGCCGTCATGCCGCCCGAAATCCTCCACCGCCGCCGGCGCGACCATGCCCGAGCCGCCCGGGCGTCGTAAACCGCCCCTATTGCGCGTCACCGCGCTTTGTCTATGGTCCGCGGCCTTCCAATGGGGACACGAAAGTGCACGCGAAAACGCCATCGCTGGACGCTGTCAGGGCGCGTATCGACGCCGTCGACGCCGAGCTTCTGCGGCTGGTCGACGAGCGGGCCGGTCTGGCGCTCGCGGCCGGCGAAGCCAAACGCGCGGCGGGCGACGAAGGCAAGTTCGGCCTGCGCCCCGCGCGCGAGACGCTTCTGCTGCGCAAGCTGCTGGCTACCCCCCGCCAGGCTGCGAACGCCCAGCTTACGGTGCGTCTTTGGCGTGAGTTCATTTCGGACAGCCTGGCCCAGCAGGGGCCCTTCCACCTGGCGGTCTGGGGCGGAACCGATCCGGCGCGCACGGTCGAGCTGGCCCGCGTCCGTTTCGGCGCCGCCCCGCCGCTGAACCGCTTCGCCAAGCCGGAAGCGGCCTTGGCGCGGGCCAAGACCCCCGGCGGCGTCGCGGTCCTGGCCCTGAGCCCCGACGCGGCCTGGTGGGGACGGCTGCTGGCCGAGCCGAGGCTGGTGGTCTTCGCCAGCCTGCCCTGCCTGCTGAGTCTGGGACAGCAATCGGCCCTGGCGGTCGCCGAGGTCGAGGTCGAGCCCACCGGCGGCGACGAGACCTATTGGGTGACCGACGCCACCGAAGCCGCCGCCAGGATCGAGACGGCCCTGGCCGACGACGGCGTCGCCGCCCGGCTGATCGTCGAGACCGGGGGCCTGAAGCTGTTTGCCCTGGCTGGTTTCTACCAGCGCGACGACCAGCGACTGGCGCGCGCGCCAGGCAAGCTCACCGGCGTCATCGGCGCATCGCCGACGCCGTTCGACCTCTAAGGCCATGACCATGACCGCCGAGACAGATCGCGCCGCCGCCGACCGGCCGCTGGCCAAGCCGGGCATCGACCAGATCGTCGCCTATGTGCCCGGCAAGTCGAACGTCGAGGGCGTCGCCCATCCCGTCAAGCTGTCGTCGAACGAGAACATCCTGGGCTCCAGTCCGCTGGCCCAGGCCGCCTTCATCCACGCCGCGACCAGCCTGAACATGTATCCCGACAGCCGCAACATGGAGCTGCGCGCGGTCATCGCCGGGCGTTACCGGCTGGAGCCAGAGCGGCTGATCTTCGGCTGCGGCACCGACGAAATCCTCGGCCGGCTGGTGCAGCAGATCTACCTGGAGCCCGGCGACAACATCGTGCAGGGCGAATACGCCTTCAACGCCTATGGCATCGGCGCCCGCGCCTGCCAGGCCGAGGTCCGCTTCGCGCCCGAGGCCAATATGCGCGTCGATGTCGAGGCCATGCTGGACGCGGTCGACGAGCGCACGCGACTGGTCTTCGTCACGCAGCCGTCCAACCCGACGGGGACATGGCTGACCGCCGAGGAGATCGCGCGGCTGCAGGCCGGCCTGCCGCCTTCGGTGATGCTGGTGATCGACGGCGCCTATGCCGAATTCTGCACCGATCCGCGCTTCAGCGACGGGCTGGAGCTGGCGCGCACGGCGCCGAACGTCATTGTCAGCCATACCTTTTCCAAGCTGCACGGCCTGGCGGCGCTGCGCATCGGCTGGGCCTATGGCCCGGTCGAGGCGGTCGACGCGATGGAGCGAATCCGCCTGCCCTTCAACACCTCCATCGCCGGCCAGGCGGCGGCGATCGCGGCCCTCGCCGACGAGGATTTCCAGGCGAAATCGCTGGCGCACGTCGAGCGCTGGCGGCCCTGGCTGACCCAGCAGCTGGGCGGCCTCGGGCTCGACGTGACGCCATCGGGCGCCAACTTCATCCTGGTGCGGCTTCCGGCCGGCCGTGGCGCGCCCGAAGCCGAGGCCTTCCTCGCCTCGCGCGGCTATCTGGTGCGCGGCGTCGCCAACTACGGCCTGCCCGATTGCCTGCGCATCACCATCGGCCTGGAAGAGCACAACCGCGCCGTGGTTGACGCGCTGGCGGAGTTCCTCGGAAAATGAGCAGCCCGCCGGTCGAGCGCCTGGCGGTGATCGGCTGCGGCCTGATCGGCTCATCCGTCGTCCGCGCCGCCGTCGCCAAGAACGCCGCGGCCAGCATCGCCGTCTATGATCCCAACCCGCAAGTGCGCGCCCGCGTGATCGAGCTGGGCATCGCCGACGAGGTGTTCGACCGGGCCGATGAGGCGGTCCGGGGCGCCGACCTGATCATCTTCGCCGCCCCGCCGGCGGCGATCGGCGAGGCGGCGCGGCTCGCCGCGCCGGGCATGAAGTCAGGCGCGATTCTTTCCGATGTCGGCTCGGTCAAGGGCGCGGTGGCCGAGGCGATGGTCGCATCCGCTCCGGACGGAGTTTTCGTCATCCCCGGCCACCCGATCGCCGGCACGGAATATTCCGGCCCGGACGCCGGCTTCGCCACCCTGTTCGAAGGGCGATGGGCGATTCTTTGTCCGCTGGCGGACGATCCCGACTATATGGCCGCCGTCGGGACCCTGACCGCCTTCTGGGAAACCCTCGGCTCGAAGGTCGAGACCATGGACGCCAGCCACCACGACGTGGTGCTGGCCGTCACCTCCCACCTGCCGCACCTGATCGCCTACAACATCGTCGGCACCGCAGCCGACATCGAGGAGGTCAGCGAGGGCGAGGTGATGAAATACTCCGCCGGCGGATTTCGCGACTTCACCCGCATCGCCGCGTCCGACCCGGTGATGTGGCGGGACGTCTTTCTTTTGAACAAGGATGCGGTGCTGGAGACCCTCGGCCGCTTCACCGAGGACCTGCAGGCCCTGTCGCGGGCCATCCGCTGGGGCGAGGGCGACAAGCTGGAAGCCCTCTTCACCCGCACCCGCGCCATCCGACGCGGCATCATCGCCGCCGGCCAGGAAAGCGCCGAGCCGAACTTCGGGCGGGACAAGAAGTAGGTGCTAAAATGACCGTCATCCCCCGCTGGAGCGCAGCGGAATGCGGGGGACCCATACGCACTGACCCTAGACGGTGATCATGGATGGCCCGGACAAGCCGGGCCATGACGGTACTCTTCATTCATCCGTCATCTGATCTTTCCAAATGCCCCGCCACGGCTTCGATCGCATCCACCAAGCCCATGCGTTCGATTTGAACGCCTTCGGGGAGGCTGGAGAACAGGCGGGTGGGGGCGGCGGGGTCGAGCATGACGAAGACGCCCTTGTCGTCGGCGCGGCGGATCAGCCGGCCGAAGGCCTGGGCGATGCGGGCGCGGGCGACGGCGTCGTCATAGGCCTTGCCGCCGAAACGGCCGCGGCGGGCCTTGTGCAGCAGGTCGGGCCTGGGCCAGGGCACGCGATCGAACACCAGCAGGCGCAGCGACCGGCCGGGCACGTCCACGCCATCCCTGACGGCGTCGGTGCCAAGCAGGCAGGCGTCCTCCTCGACCCGGAAGATGTCGACCAGGGCCCCGGCCTCCAGCGGATCGACGTGCTGGGCGTAGAGGGCGAGGCCGCCCTCGGCCAGCGGCGCCGCGATCTTTTCGTAGACCGTCCGTAGGCGGCGGATAGCGGTGAACAGACCGAGCGCGCCGCCGCCGGAGGCCAGAAAAAGCTCGCGCATGGCGGCGGCCACCTGGCGCGGGTCCTCGCGGCCGACGTCGGTCACCACGATGGCCCGGGCGTTGGCGGCATAGTCGAACGGCGAGGTCAGGCGCAGCACCTTGGGCCGGTCGGCGAAGCGGGCCGCCCCGGTGCGCATCTCGGCCAGGGAAAAGGGGTCCTCCAGCGCCGAGTCCGCCAGGGTGGCGCTGGTCACCAGCACCCCGTGCGCCGGCGACAGCACCGCCGCGTGCAGCGGCTCGGTGGGATCGACCCAGTGTCGGCGGCAGGCGGCGTCGACCACCCGGCCATAGAGATAGGCAGCCTCGAACCAGTCGACGAAGTCGGGATCGTCCTCGGCGTCTTCAGCGATGGCCTGCAGCATGGCGCGCCAGGCCGGCAGGTGCATGCGCGCGCGGCGGTCGAGGCCGCGCAGGGCGCCTTCGATCCGCGCCCGCTCGCCGGTGGAAAGCTCGTCGGCCTCCTCGTCCAGCAGGTCTTCCAGCCGCCGCGACAGGGTGACCAGCGGCGCCTCGATAGCCTGCAGCGCCGCCGCCGCCTCGGCCGCCGTCTGCCGCACCAGGTCCAGGGCCGGCCGGGCGGCGCATTCCTGGCCGACCTCCGATGGGGCGGCGCGGGCGCGCAGCTGCTCGAGCACCGCGACCAGGAACTTCTCCACCGGCCCGATCGGATTGGCCTCGGCCGACGGAGGGGCGATGCGACCAGACCAGCCGTCGCCGGGCAGGGCGGCGGCGGCGCGCAAGACGTCGTGCAGGGCGGTCTTGGCGTCCTCGCGCTCGCCGACCAAGTCGCCCAACCTGGCCTGCAGCCCCCGGCCGCGCCGGCCGCGCCCCTCGGGCCCGCGGATCCAGCGGCGCAACTCGGCGGCTTCGGCGCCGGAGATGGCGGCGGAAAAGGCAGCATCGGCGGCGTCGAACAGGTGGTGGCCTTCGTCGAACACGATGCGCTTGAGCGCGGTGGTCTCGACGTCGGTCTTCAGTCCCCGCGCGGCGCGGGCGCCATCGAAGGCGGCCTGGGTCAGGACCAGGGCGTGGTTGGCGATCACCAAGTCGGCGCGGCGCGACGCCCGCACCGCCTTTTCGATGAAGCAGGCGCGGTAGTGCGGACAGGCCGCGTGGACGCACTCGCCGCGGCGATCCACCAGGTTGCCCGGGCTGGCCTGGGCGACAGGGCCGATAGCGAACAGGCCCGGCAGCCAAGCCGGAAAGTCGCCGCCGGTCATGTCGCCGTCGCCGGTGGCCCTGGCCCAGCGGGCGGTGAGCGCCAGGCCGATCAGGTCGCCGCCGCCGAGCATGGCGGCGCCGGCCTGTTCATGCAGGTTCAGCAGGCAGAGGTAGTTCTCGCGGCCCTTGCGGACCACCGCCTTTTTCGCCCGCACCTCGGGATCGGGATAGACCGAATGGCTCTCGCGCTCGATCTGCCGCTGCAGGGCGCGGGTGAAGGTCGAGACCCAGACCGCCGGGCCATTGGCCTCGGCCCAGAGCGAGGCCGGCGCCAGATAGCCCAGGGTCTTGCCGACGCCGGTGCCGGCCTCGGCCAGCATCAGGTTGGGCTCGCCCTCCCGCTCGCGCGGTTGGAAGGCGTGGGCGGTCTCGGCGGCGAATTCGGCCTGGACCTCGCGCACCTCGTCGAGGCCGGCGCGGGCCAGGAACTCAGCCAGTCGCGCGCGCGCCGCGCCGGGATCGACCGGTTTGGAGCCCGGTTCGCCGGCCGGACCCTGGTCCTCCCACTCGGCGAT
>DASQSO010000520.1:0-3684 GCA_035642335.1 Caulobacteraceae bacterium | reverse complement strand
AGCTGACCCGAAAGCCCGCCCCGCCCTCGGAGCCGGCATAGTATTCCGACAGCACCGGACCCAGCCATTCGATCATCGCCCGCTTCACCTCCGGCGGGCACGGCGCGGCGCCATGGTTCAGCCGCTTCAGCGACGAGAGGTCGTATTTGCTCCGCACCTCGGGCGGCAGCGCCAGCAGGCGCTGGAACATGATCGGCACGAAATGCGAGTGGGTGATCCGGTAGTCCTGGATCACCCGCAGCACCTCTTCTGAATCCCACCGGTCCAGGAACACGATCGGCAGGCCGTTCATCAGCGGCGCGCGGACGTTCCCGGCCAGCGGCGCGGCGTGATAGGCGGGGCCCGTGCAGAGATAGACGTCGTGTTCGCGGTCGGCCTCGGCCTGAAAGACGCCATAGGCCGCCTGCGGCTTGAACACCCCCTTCGGCCGGCCGGTGGTGCCGGAGGTATAGAGCATGGTGTAGCCGCGCGACGGGTCGGGGATGTCGCCGGGGTCGAGCGGCGCCAGGGTCTCGTCATAGTCCCGGAAGCCGCCGATCGGACCGCCGATCGCCACCTTCAGCACCAGGTCCGGGCATTGCGCGGTCGCTGTCAACGCCGCGGCGGCGATGCGGGTGTCGGCGAAGAAGGCCTTGGCCTCGCAGTCCTTGACCACATAGCCGATCTCATCGCCGGTCAGGTGCCAGTTGACCGGCGTGCAGCGCATGCCGACGCGCAACACCCCCAGCAGCACGTCGCAGAACTCGGCCCGGTTGCCGCAGGCGAGCGCGACGGCGTCGCCGGCCTTCAGCCCGGCGCCCCGCAGCAGGCGGGCGACGCGGTTGGCGTTGGCGTTCAGCGCCGAGAACGTCCGGTTCTGCCCGGTGTAATCGTAGATCGCGACGCGCTCGGGCTGTAGCCGCGCCCACACCGCCGGCTGCATGCCCACCTGGGCCGCCTCGTTCACCCGCGCGGCCAGGCGCTCGACATCGCTCGCCGTCACGGCGTCCGTGTCACTCATCTCTGTCCTCCCAGACGGCCCCGCCCGGATCCGCCCCGGGTCGGTCGGCGCGGATTGTTACGCTGAACGAAGGCGGCCGCGCCATCGATATGGGCCCGCGAAATGAAGCCTTTCACGACCTTCGCGACGCGCCCTTAGGCGCCCTTGAACACCGCCTCGCGCTTTTCGAGGATGGCGTCGACGCCTTCCATATGGTCTTCGGTCAGGTGGGAGATGGCCTGGGCCGCCGCCGACATCTCCATGAGGGTGTCGTAGGAGGCCGACTGGCCCTGGCGCAGCAGCGACTTGGCTAGGCGCAGGGCGTGCGGCGGCTGGGCGGCGATGCGGTTCGCCAGGGCGAGAGCCTCTTCCAGCAGGAACTCGGCCGGCACCGCGCGGCTGACCAGGCCCCAGGCGACCGCGGTATGGGCGTCGATGACGTCGCCGGTGAACAGCAACTCGGCGGCGCGGCTCATGCCGATGGTGCGCGGCAGGAGCCAGGCGCCGCCGTCGCCCGGGATCAGGCCGAGCTTGAGGAAGGTGACGCCAAACCGCGCGTTTTCGGCGCAGATGCGGATGTCGGTCATACAGGCGACGTCGCAGCCCAGGCCGATGGCCGCGCCGTTCACCGCCGCGATGGCCGGAACCTCCAGGCCGTAGATAGACCGCACGATACGGTGGATGTTGCGGCGATAGCCGTCGCGAATGGCCACGCCATTGCCGGCGAAAGCCCCTTCCCTGGCCTTCATCGCCTTGACGTCGCCGCCCGCGGAAAAGGCGCGGCCGGCGCCGGTCAGCACCACGCAGCGCACGTCAAGGTCGCCGTTCACCGCCTCGCAGGTCGCGGCCACCGCATCGCCGTCGCCCGGGGCGCCGAGCGCGTTCAGGCTCTCGGGCCGGTTCAGCGTCAGGATCGCGACATGGCCGCGCTTTTCCAGGGTGAGAAGGGTCATGGGCGGCTCCGCTTTCCAGATGGCGGCGGAACAAGCGCAAAAACGGGCGGACTCGACAAGCCGAAACAGAATGCCCTCGGACCAAAAGGAAAGACCTTTCGGGGGAGCTGAAACGAAAAGGCCCTCCGGATCGCTCCGGAGGGCCGTCGTCGTGTATGGCCGAAAAGCCTACTTCTTTTTCGGTTGCGCGGGCGTCGCCGGGCGCGGGGCTTCATAACCGCGCGGATGCGGCGCGAGCATGCCCGAGAAGGCGAAGGACATGATGGCCGTGTTCAGGCTCAGTTGGGTCATTGGTGCGTCTCCTTAACCAGCGTGGAAGCCAGTAAGAGACGCGTCGCCGGCTCTCGTAAGGTCAGCCCTCGTAAAGTCGTCAGCGCGTCGAGATTGAATATGACAGTTTTTTGACAAAACGCAAGAAAAGATCAGGGTTCGGACCATTTTGTCGCAGTGGCCTCCCTCCAACTCGCTGAAAACGCTCCGGAAGTTAACAAATTGGAAACTCTTGGAAGCGCCTCAACGGCGCGCCATTTGACGCGGAAACCGCGCAAGCCGTTGTACGGATTGCAGAAATCAGACGTCAGGCGGCCACGTCGAACGACAGGGCCTCGTAGCGACGCAGCTGGTGGTCCGCCGAGCCGAACAGGCTTTCCAGGACGGTGGCGCGCTTGAAGTAGTGGCCGATGGCCAGCTCGTCGGTCATGCCCATGCCGCCGTGCAGCTGGATGGCGTTCTGGCCGACAAATCGCAACGCCTTGCCGACATGGGCCTTGGCGGCGGAAACCGCCTTGGCCCGCTCGGCGTCTGGCTCGTCCAGCTTCAGTGTCGCCATATAGGTGATCGAGGTCGACTGCTCGACGGCGATGAACATGTCGACCATGCGGTGCTGCAGCACCTGGAACGAGCCGATCGGCTGGCCGAACTGCTTGCGCTGCTTGGTGTAGTCCAGCGTGCCCTCGTGCAGCTTGGCCAGGACGCCCATGGCCTCGGCCAGGGAGGCGGCCGTGGCCTCGTCGATCACCTTCTCGACCAGCGGCAGGCCGGCGTCGGCCGGCCCGATCAGCGCCTCGGCCGAGACCGAAACGTTCTCCAGGTAAACCTCCGAGGCGCGCTGGCCGTCGACGGTCGGATAATCGACGGTGACGACGCCCTTGGCGGCCTTGTCGACCAGGAAGACCGAGACGCCGCTCGCCTCGCGCTGCCCGCCCCCCGTGCGGGCGGTAACGATCAGGTGGGTGGCCCAGGGCGCGCCGACCACCACCGCCTTGTGGCCGTTCAGCACATAGCCGGCGCCGTCGGCCTTGGCGGTGGTCTTCAGGTCGGCCCAATTGTAGCGGCCTTGCGGCTCGGCATAGGCGAAGGCGGTGACCACGTCGCCGGCGACGATGCCGCCGATCAGCTCGGCGGCGCGCGCATGACCGGAGTGCTTCAGGAAGCCGCCGCCGATCACCACCGTGCCCAGATAGGGCTCGACCACCAGGGCGCGCCCGAACGCCTCCATGACGATCAGGTTCTCGACCGCCCCGCCGCCCAGGCCGCCAAGGTCTTCGGAAAATGGCGCGCCGAGGATGCCCAACTCGTTGGCGAAGGCCTTCCAGTAGTCCGGCCGCCAGCCGGCTTCCGACTTCACGATGCCCTTGCGGGCCTCGAAATCGTACTTGTCGCCCAGGAAGCTGGTGACCGTGTCACGCAGCATCGACTGTTCTTCGGTGAAGTTGAAATCCATCGGGAAGGCCTGCTCGAAAAGGGTTGCGC
>DASQSO010000519.1:0-2087 GCA_035642335.1 Caulobacteraceae bacterium | reverse complement strand
GTCGCGGCGCCGATGGGCGCCGTCGCTCTGACGCTGGGCTCGCCATCGCGCCAGCCCGGCTTCGAAAGCGAGCCTTTGCCGCCGCTGCCCGACGACCTCGCCGCCGGCGAGCAGATCCTTCTGACTTCCGGCACCACCGGCGTCAGCAAGAAGGTGCAGCTTCCGTATGGCGCCACCCGCGACCTGATCGACGATCGCGTGGCCGAATACCACCTCCTTGGCGACGGGTTTCGCCGGCTGGACGCCGCCACCGTCATCAACATCATGTCCATGGGCCTATGGACCGGCGGCGGCTTCATCTGGCCGACCATGGTCTGGGGCCAGGGCGGCGCGGTGGTCATGTATGACGCCGCGGATCTGCAGCGCTCGTTCGACTGGCCAGGGCTGACGCACACCCTGGCGACGCCGGCCCAGCTGGCATGGCTGATGGCGTTGCCGGACGGCGCGTTTCCCAACCTGCCGGAGATGCAGCTCGCGGTGGTGTCCGGCGGCCTCAGCCCGGCCCTGACCCGCCAGATCCAGCGGCGGCTGACACGAAAGATCCTCGTCAACCTGTCCTCGACCGAGGGCGGCGGCTTCGCCAGATCGGTCATTGAGACCGAAGAAGATCTGCGCTGGTACCAGCTTCTTCCAGGGCGGATCATCGAGGTGGTCGACGATGCGGGCGAGGTGCTGCCGCCGGGCGAGCTTGGCCGGTTTCGGGTAAAGGTGCGACCGCGGCTGGCGACCGGCTATCTCGGGGATCCCGAAACCAGCGCGAAATTCTTTTCCGACGGCTGGTTCTATCCGGGCGATCTGGCGGTTCTGGACGGCAAGGGACGCATCGCCCTCTACGGCCGCACCACCGACATCGTGCATATCAAGGGCAGCAAGTACCCGGCCGAGCCTTGGGAATGGGCCATTCAGGACGCGCTGCAATGCGAAGGCGTCTGCATCCTCTCCGGCAGCTGGCGCAGCGAAGAGGAGCAGTTGCACCTGTTCATCGAAAGCCGCCGCCCGATCGCGCCCCAGGCGCTCACCGCGGCCGTGCAGGCGACCCTGCACGGTTTTACCGGCGTGCATGTGCATATGGTGGATTCCCTGCCACGCACGCCGAACGGCAAGCTGCGCCGCATCGAGTTGGCCCAGCAGCTGTACGAGGGCCGCTTCGGTCAGGACGCCTGAGCGCCTAAAATCTCAGCGCGCGGGCTTCCTTGACATGCGGCAGGGCCTTGACCTGCTCCAGCAGCGCCTGGTCGGGCGCCGAATCCACGCCGACCAGAGCGATGGCGTCATCGCCGGCGTCGCGGCGGCCGAGATTGAAGGTGGCGATGTTGACGCCGGCGTTGCCCAGCAGGGCGCCCAAGGCCCCGATGAAGCCCGGCTTGTCCAGGTTGTTGACATAGAGCATGGCCGGCTGGAACGGCGCGTCCAGGTCCATGCCCTTGACCTCGACCACCCGCGGCGCGCCGCCCACCAGGGTGCCGGCGAAGGAGCGCTTGCCAAGCTCGGTGGTGACGGTGATGCGCATCAGGCTGTCGAACACCGGCGAGTCCTCCTGACGGGATTCCGACAGGGTGATGCCGCGCTCCTTGGCCACCGCCGGGGCGGAGACCATGTTGACCTCCGACAGCATGGGCCGCAGCAGGCCGGCCAGGGCCGTGGCGGTCAGCGGTTTGACGTTGATCGCCGAGACCTCGCCCTCATAGGCGATGTCGATGGCCCTCAGGCCGACGTCGACCATCTGGCCGGCGAAGGCGCCGAGCTTTTCCGCCAGCGCCACGTAAGGTTTCAGCTTCGGCGCCTCGTCGGCGGTGACCGAGGGGCTATTCAGGGCGTTGGAGACCGCGCCGGTGAGCAGGTAGTCGCTCATCTGCTCCGCCACCTGCAAGGCGACATTCTCCTGCGCCTCGTTGGTCGAGGCGCCCAGGTGCGGCGTGGCGATGAAGTTCGGCGCGCCGAACAAGGGGTTTTCCTTGGCCGGCTCGGTGACGAAGACGTCGAAGGCCGCGCCGCCGATGTGGCCAGAGTCGAGCCCCTCGCGCAGGGCCTGTTCGTCGACCAAACCGCCACGGGCGCAGTTGATGATCAAAACGCCCTTCCTGGCC
>DASQSO010000518.1:0-4430 GCA_035642335.1 Caulobacteraceae bacterium | reverse complement strand
GGCGAGGCGCGAAAAACTCGCGTCGAGGCTGGGAGCGCCCCATCCTGGAGCAGCGCACGTCATCATCCTCCCGCGCGCGTCAACGCGTGGGAGGACGAAGGGTTACGGCGGTTCAGGCCTCACCCTGGGCGGTCAGCGCCGCGTCGAGCGCCGATCGGCATACTCGATCAGCATCGGCGTGACGGCGGCCAGGCAGAGCGGGCCCAGGACGACGATGAGGCATATGGGTCCCCCGCATTCCGCTGCGCTCCAGCGGGGGATGACGGTTTAGAGGTCGGCGCGGCCCCTTCCGACCGGTCTCCGACCCGCCACCGTCGAGAGCGCGAGGGGAGAAGGATCAGAAGGCGCCGGGATAGGGTCCCGCGGCCGGCCTCGGCGCCCGACGCGCCGGCCGCTCAAGGCGGCGGGCCGGCGCCCGTCTTGGGCAGGTAGATCACGCCCGGAAAACCTTCAAAATGGCTGTCGCACGTCAGCAGGTTCGCGCCGTATTTCAGCGCCGTGGCGTAAACGATCGCGTCCGCCGTCGCCAGCTTCAGGCGGCCGCGGATGTCGGCCGCCGATAGCGCGATCTCGGTATCCAGCGGCGCGACGACGCAAAGCTGGCTGAAGGCGATTACCTGGTCGGCCCGATCCTCGCCAGATTCCCGGGTCAGCCACTTGGCGAGCTCCAGCTGGACGATGGTCGGCGCCAGCCAGTCGTCCCGCTCGGGAAGCGCCGGCGCGACGCGCTCGCCGGTCGGCGAGTCGATCAGCCATTCCACCCATGCCGAGGTGTCGACCAGACGCATCAGGAGCGATCCGACCGATCCCGGTAGCCGGTGGGCTTGGCGCCGGACACGATTCCCTTCAGGTCCTTGGCGTCGGGCACGGGCACGAGCAGGACCCCGCTCCCCTTCGGGATGAAGGCGAACGCCTGCCCGGCCTTCCACCGATGGGCGGTGCGCACGGCCTTGGGGACGGAGATCTGGAACTTGGCCGAAAGGGTCGCGGTGTTGGACATGATCTTACAATTCCCGATCGACCATCTAAACGTAAGAAGTACCGCGCGGCGTCAGATTTGGTAAGCCCGCGGCAAACCTCTAAAACAGCTTCACCACATGACCCCGTAGACTTACCTGCCAGGTGATGAGTCCGCGATCCGCGCATCCGCCGGTTTGGCTTCTCGGCTTTGGGCTTTGGCCGCTGGGGGTCAACGCGGCTCTGCTGCTGATCACCATGCCGCAGCTCTTGGCGGCGCAGCACACGCCCGAGGCCCGCATCGCGGCCATCACCGCCATGGCGCTGGCCCCGGGCTTCGTCAGTTTCCTGCTCGCGCCGTTGCTCGACTGGGGCGTCTCGCGCCGGACCTGGGCGGTGATCTTCACCCTGCTCGCCGGCTCCACCTGCGCCGCGGCCTTCCTGCTGGTCCGGCGGCTGGAGGTGCTGCCGGCGCTGTTCTTTGCGTCCAATCTCGGCGCCTACCTGGTCGCGGCCGCCTGCGGCGGCTGGTTCGGCGAACTGGTCGGCCGCGAGCGGCAGGGCGCGCTCGGGTCCTGGTTCGCCGCCGTCAATATCGCCTCGGGCGGGCTCGCCGCGGCGCTCGCCATCCCGCTTTACCGCGGCCTGCCCGAGCCGTTCGGCGCGCTGGTGCTCGGGGGCCTGGATCTCGTGGCGCTGCCGCTGTTGCTGATGATCGCCTGCCCACCCGCCGACCCGCGGCTGGCCGGCGAGGGTCTCGTCGCCTTCGCCCGCGACGTCGGCCGCGTGGCGCGAAAACCCATCGTGCTGTGGACCCTTGTGCTGTTCATCTCGCCGGCGACGGCCTTCGCGCTCACCAATTCGCTGTCCGGCTTCGCCGGCGACTTCCACACCGGCGAGGCGCTGGCGGGACTGATCGGCGGAGCGGGCGTGACGCTCGCCGGGGTGATCGGCAGCCTGGTCGCGCCCCGGCTCGGCGCCGGCCTTCGCCCGCGGGTCCTCTACCTGGTGCTCGGGCTGCTCGGCGCCGGTTTCAGCTTCCTCTTGATCGGTCTGCCGAGGACGCCCGCCCTGTTCGGCGTCGCGCTTCTGGGCGAGAACCTCTTCCAGGCGGCGGCCTTCGCGGTGTCCAACCTGATCACCCTCAACACCCTGGGCGACGACAATCCCCTGGCCGCGACCCAGTTCGGGCTGCTGTTCGCCGCCAGCGCCATTCCCCTGACCTATATGCAGGTGATCGACGGCGCGGCCTTCGCGGCCCACGGCCTCAACGGCGGCCTCTTCGCCGACGCGGCCCTGACGGCGCTGTCCTGCATCGTCCTGGCGCTCATCCTGCGCGCCTTCCGCGCCCCGGTGGCCCGCGCCGAGGCGGCCTGAACGCGCCCTAAGGGTTCCGCTCGTCCCCGCGAATGCAGGCGCCTAAGCTTTTTATTCCGCGCGCTCGTCGCCGCCGCGAGACCGAAGATTCACCACTAAGGACACCAAGCACACGAAGGACACCAAGAGGTCGTGCTGACCTTTTTTCTTCTTCTTCGTGTGCTTTGTGCCTTCGTGGTCAAAAAAACCGGGTTCCCGCATTCGCGGGAATGAGCGGATAAAATGAAACCGAATGCCCCGCCCCGCCGCTATTGCGAGATCAGGACGGGGACGGGCATCTTGCTCAAGAGGGTGCGGGTGGCGCTGCCGAAGAGGATTTCCCGCAAATGCGCCCGGTTGCGGGCGCCGACCACCAGCAGGTCCGCCCCGCTCTGCCTGGCGCGGTCGAGGATGACCTCGGCGATGGGGCGGCCGCGGGATGTGGCCTCCTCGACCTGAACCCGCGCGCCATGGCGGCCCAGGTGCTGGGCGATATCGCAGCCGGCGGCCTCGTTCAGTCCCTTGAAGGCGGCCGGATCGACGATCAACACGCTCGCCGATTTCGCCGCGACGAGAAAGCTCATGGCCCCGGAGATGGCGCGCCGGGCCTCCGGGCTTGAGTTCCAGCCGATCATGACCTTGTCGCCTATGGTCTGGCCCCGCCAGTCGTTGGGCACGATCAGCACCGGCACGCCAGAGGCCACCAGCATCTTCTCGGCCGAGATCTCGTCCGGCAGGCCGCTCGGCTGCGGATGGCCGATGATCAAAAGGTCCGAATGCAGCGAGTTGACGATCGCCGCCTGGGCCGGATTGCCCCGGTCGATCTTGCGGAACTCCGCCGAGACGCCCAGCCGCGCGCACATCTCCAGAAAATGCTCGCAGACCTCGCCGGCCGTGCACTCGCAGGCGTTCTCGACCCGCCGTTCGCGGGCGATGACCCCGGCGATGGCCTTCTCGCTGAGGGCATAGGCCATCGACGGAGGGGTCTTGGCGCTGTTGTAGACCACATAGGCGCCGACCAGATGGGCGCCCCAGCGCTGGGCGAAGGCGGCCGCGTGGCTCGCGCGCCGCTCTCCAGATTCGCTGGCGTCGAGGAAGACGGTGATCGTCTTCGGATCAATCGGCATCGCCATTCCACCCTGACCGCGACGGTCTGGACCCCGCGAAACGCCCAGACGCCAGCCCCTGTTATTGGGCGGAGTGTGCGCTAAAACCGCAAACGGGTGTAGCCAATATTTCGTGTCCGAAGTTTACCGGGACCAACTGCAACAAACCTAAGCTTGGGGAGGGCTTCGGGGTCGGGGATCAAGGAGGCGCCAATGGCGATCTATACCGCCGACATCGACTGGACGCTCAAACCCGGCGAGGATTTCGCCAAGGGCCGCTACAGCCGCGGCCACACCTTGAGCTTCGACGGCGGGACGGTGGTCCCGGCGTCGGCCTCGCCGCACGTGGTCGGCAAATGGGCGGTGGAGGCGGCGGTCGATCCGGAGGAGCTGCTGGTCGCCGCCCTCTCCAACTGCCACATGCTCAGCTTCCTGCACATCGCCCGCCTGGCCGGCTTCACCGTCGCCGCCTATCGCGACCACGCCGAGGGGACGATGGAGGAGATCGCCCCGGGCCGGCATGCGATGACCAGGGTGGCGCTGCACCCGAAGATCGACTGGACCGGCGCGGCGCCCGACCAGGCCACGCTCGGGCGGCTGCACCATGAGGCGCACGAGACCTGCTACATCGCCAATTCGGTGAAGACCGAGGTGACGGTGGCGTCCGATTGAAACTCACACGCCGTCCATCTGAAATTAGAGACGGGCGGCGAGTGGGGCGGTCACTGGCCGCCCGCGCCACCGATCAATCTGCATTCGGCGGCGCTGGAGCGAAGCTGAACCGTTTATTTTTACCCGCCCATCGCCGCCGGGCAGGCGCCGACGTCACCCTCTTCCGCAACCCAACACACGAGTGACAAAATGAGAACTTCGTGCTACATAAACCCTAGTTAATGGAGCAGGAAGCTGCCGTCATGCCAACTCCACATCATGCCTCGGCGGCTGTGCGTCGCAGTCTTCAGAAGCTAGGCGGCGACATCAGAGACGCTCGCCGCCGTCGTGGGCTGCCGG
>DASQSO010000517.1:0-7296 GCA_035642335.1 Caulobacteraceae bacterium | reverse complement strand
CTGGCCTTCGCACGCCTCGTCCGCGTCAATATCATGCACAGACGCCGGCTCGATCGACTCCTCAAGCCACCGCTAATACCTGTCGCCGACCCACGACAGCTATGCTTAGACCTGTGTCCCGCATGAACCGGACAGCCGTGGGGGTTAGGCCGGCAATCTAGCCCGGCGGCTGGCGGGCGTCCGCGACTATCCGTAAGTTCCGTGGCGATCGGCGGCCTGTTCGCCGCCATCGAGGCCGCCCTGGCCCCCCCGGACGACGAACCGGTCCTTACCCACCGCTTCGCCGGTCGCGCCGGCCCGGCGACACCTTCCTCATCGGCGTGACACCGCTGGCGCCGGCGCCAAGGTGACGCGCCACCAGAGCGCCGCTATTCTTCCGCTGAGTAAGCAGAAAGGCCTGATACAAGATCATGTTGCGCCGCGCCGCCGTCATCGCCCCCACCCCGGTTCTGGCCACGCTGGTTCTGGCCGCCTGCGGGACCACCGTCGGCGGCTTTGCGCCGCCGCCGCAGTTCGTTCAGCCCCCGCCCCCGCCCGGCGCGATCGCGGGCCACGGCGCCTTCCGACTGGCGAGCGGCCACGTCGCGTCCTGCGCTGGCTTCTCGGTGGCCCTGGTGCCGGACGCGCCGCGCTATCATCGCCGCGTCGAGGCGCTTTACGGATCCACCACGCGCGTCATGGAGCCGGTGAGCGAGGTCAAGGCGCGCTCGGCCAAGCTGCCGGCCAGCCCGGATACCGCCCCGATCGCTTCGGCCTCCTGCGACATCCATGGGGAGTTCACCTTTCCCAACCTGGTCGGCGACCACTATTTCCTGATCGCCCACGTCAAGGTGAAGCCCGCCGCGACCGGCCACGACGACTATGTGGTGCTGCAGCCGGTCGCGGCGCCGCCTGGCGAGACGACGGTCGTCTCGCTGGCGCCGTGATCAGCGTCACCGACGAGATCGCCATCGACGAACGCGAACTTGAGGAGCGCTTCGTCCTGGCGTCCGGGCCCGGCGGCCAGAACGTCAACAAGACCTCCAGCGCCGTGCAGCTGCGTTTCGATGCGCGCGGCTCGCCCAACCTGCCCAACGATGTCAGCATTCGCCTGCAAAAGCTCGCCGGCGGCCGGCTGACCATGGACGGCGTGATCGTCATCGTCGCCGCGCGCTTTTCCAGCCAGGAGCGCAACCGCGCCGATGCCCGCGAACGGCTGGTGGAACTGATCCGCAAGGCGGCGGTGCGGCCGATCGTGCGGCGCAAGACCAGGCCAAGCGCCGCGGCCAGGCGCCTGCGCGTCGATGCCAAGACCCGCCGCGGCGCAATCAAGAGCCGGCGCGGCAAACCCGCCGCCGACGACTAGCCATGGGGCCGCGCCGCCGCTAGCTTCACGCCCGCGTGAGCGGTGAACCTGGAAGGCTTTTGCGATGCGGACTTCTGTCTTGGCCCTGGCCGCGGCGGCCCTGGAGCTGGCGGCTTGCGGGCAGAATTCGTCGTCGTCCGATCAGACGGCCGCGCCACCGCCCCCGCCGACGCCGGACCAGGTCAAGACCCTGCTGGCGCAGCTGCCGGCGCCTTACAACACCGGCGACGTCGCCAACGGCAAGATCAAGTTCACCCAATGCGCCGCCTGCCACACAACGGCCCAGGGCGGGCCGAACCTGACGGGGCCGAACCTCTACGGCATCTTCGGGCGCAAGGCCGGGACCCATGACGGGTTCGCCTATTCCGATGCGCTGAAGTCGACGGGCTGGACCTGGGACGCGGCACGGATCGACACCTGGATCACCAACCCGCACGCGGTGCTGGCGACCACCAAGATGTCCTTCGTCGGCTTGAATGACCCGAAGGACCGCAGGGACGTGATCGCCTATCTGAAGACGGCGACCAGTCCGTTGCCGTGAGGCCGGCGTCGGCCCTTAGGCGTCGTAGCCCGGCAATTCGCGATCCAGCCGGCGCAGGCAGGCAGGCCAGAGCAAGCCGCCCATGGCGGCGTTGACGTTGTCCTCGCGCGGCGCCGGACGGGCGCCGCCTTGGCCGGCGACCTTGTCCTGGGCGGCCCGCGGCGCGATCAGCACCTTGTCGCGGCCAACGGAGAGCGCCATCACCTGTTGGGCGCAGGCGCGCTCCAAGAAGAACATGGCGTTCCAGGCGGCCGCGGCCGAGCGGCCGACAGCCAGGGTGCCGTGGTTGCGCAGCAGCATCACCGACTTGTCGCCGAGGTCGTGGACCAGCCGCTCGCGTTCGTCGAGGTCGAGCGCGATGCCCTCATAGTCGTGATAGGCCAGCCGCGGCAGGGTGATCAGCGCGTGTTGGGTCAGCGGCAGCAGGCCCTCGGCCTGGGCGGAGACGGCGACTCCCTGATCGGTGTGCACGTGAATGACATACTGGGCGTCCTCGCGCGCGGCGTGGATGGCCGAGTGGATGGTGAAGCCGGCCGGGTTGATGAAATAGGGGGTGTCTTGGAGGATGTTGCCATCGAGGTCGATCTTGACCAGCGACGAGGCGGTGATCTCCTCGAAGAAATAACCGTAGGGATTGATCAGGAACTGGTGCTCAGGTCCTGGAATCCGGGCGGAAATGTGGGTGTAGATCAGGTCGTCCCACCCTTCGCGCGCCACCAGGCGGTAGAGGGCGGCAAGATCGACGCGGACCTTCCACTCTTCCTCGCTGACCTTGCCCTTCAGCGAACTCACGGCCCCGATTGATCCATCCGCCACGGCGGTCTCCTTCCCGAATTATCTTGCCCTGAGAGTCGCGCCGACGGACCCTCGCGTCAAGCGTTCCGCCGGCCAGCGCCTGTGTCAGCTATGATGTCATGACCGAGCGCCCGGTTCGCAAACCATCCGCGGAGGTGAAGCGTGAGCGCCGTTGAAACGGCAAACGAGCTGAAGGCGTTGGCCCGGAACCGGTCGCCCGCCGATCGCGAGCGCCTGATGCTGGCGATCATAGACCTGTGCGGCAAGCCGGGCGACGCCGTTCGAACCCCAGCGATCCAGCAGCTGCTGGGCTCGATCCTGACCGGTCTGGTCAACAGCGCCGAGCAGGATCTCCGCCGCATCATGGCCGAAAAACTCTCCGCCACCGACTGGCTCCCGCCGGCGTTGATCAATTTGCTGGCGCTCGACAAGATTGAGATCGCCCGCTCGGTGATCGCCAAGAGCCCCGTGCTGCGCGACGCTGACCTGGCGCAGCTTTTGCTCGAAGGCGCCGTCGACCACCGGATCGAGGTGGCCAAGCGGCCGCTGATCGCCTCGCCGGTGGTCGAGACCATCCTGGAACAGGCCCAACCAGCTGTGATGATCGCCCTGGCCGGCAACGACACCGCCGAAGTCTCGCCCCAGTCGATGCGCCGCATGGTGGAGGCCTCGCGCCAGGTCGCCGGCATGCGTTCGCCCCTGGCCCGCCATCCGCGACTGACCAGCGAGATGGCCAAACGGCTCTATGCCTGGGTCGGCCAGTCGCTGCGGTCGGCCATCGTCAACCGCTTCCCCATGGACATCGAGGCGCCCGACCGGACGCTGGCCGAGGCGGTCACCGAGACGCGCGATACGCCGTTCCACGATCCGGCGCCGCGCAACGGCCTCGCCGACGCCGAGCAGGAAGAGATGGAGCGGCGCCTGATCGCCAAGCTGCGCGACGCCGGCCGGCTGCGGCCGAGCTACCTGCTGCGCGCGCTGCGCGAACAGCGGCTGTCGCTGTTCGCTTCGGCCCTGGCCGCCCTTGGGGACTTTTCTTCAGGCGAGGTGAACCAGGCGCTGAAGGCGGAGCGACCGGAGGCCCTGGCCCTTGCCTGTGCGACGGTGGGGCTGGATCGCGGCGCCTTCTCGACCCTGCTGGCGCTGGTGCGCGGACTGAACCGCGGCCTGCCAGGGGGCGACGCGGGTCAGGCTCGGCGGATTT
The DNA here is from genome assembly GCA_035642335.1 of Caulobacteraceae bacterium. Taxonomy (GTDB): domain Bacteria; phylum Pseudomonadota; class Alphaproteobacteria; order Caulobacterales; family Caulobacteraceae; genus Poindextera. Next base: position 3,411 of record DASQSO010000517.1, on the reverse strand, counting down.
TCGACGCCTTTGGGCCCGGACAGACGGCCAAGGCGAGGGCCGCCTTCACCAAAGCCGCCGCAACGGTTTGACAAGCCCCTCGCCGCGCGGCTTGTTCAGCGGCGCATGACCGAGACGCCCCTCCCCATCCAGCGGCTGGCCTTCGTCGCCAGCAACCGGCCGGAGGCCCAGGCCGTGCGCGCCCGCCTCGCCGCCCGCTATGGCGAGGCGCCCGTCAACGAAGCGCAGGTGATCGTGGCCCTGGGCGGCGACGGGTTCATGCTGGAGACCCTGCACCGCAACCTCGGCCGCTCTGTCCCGATCTACGGCATGAACCAGGGCTCGGTCGGCTTCCTGATGAACGACTACAGCGAAGAGCGGCTGCTGGAGCGCATCAACGCCGCCGAGCGGGCCGTCATCCATCCGCTGGTGATGACCACGATCGACGCCAACGGCGGCCACAACGACGCACTGGCCATCAACGAGGTGGCGCTGCTGCGCCAGACCGCCCAGACCGCCAAGCTGCGCATCTCCATCGACAACAAGGTGCGGCTGGCGGAGCTGTTCTGCGACGGCGCCATGGTCGCCACCCCGGCCGGCTCGACGGCGTATAATCTATCCGCACACGGGCCGATCATCCCCCTGGACGGCCGCGTCCTGGCCCTGACCCCGATCAGCGCCTTTCGCCCGCGGCTGTGGCGCGGCGCCCTGCTTAAGCACGACGCCAAGGTTCGCTTCGAAATCCTCGAGCCCGACAAGCGCCCGGTCAGCGCCGTCGCCGACAACTTCGAGGTCCGCGACGTGATCGAGGTCAGCGTCTCCGAGGACCGGGAAATCCGCCTGCACATGCTGTTCGACGCCGGCCGCAGCCTCGAGGAACGGGTCCTGGCCGAACAGTTTCGAGGTTAAGCCCGTCTCACCACTTGTTAAGACTGGTGCGCCATTCTGCCCATCTCGTTAGGGCGTCGTATATCCGCGTCGCCGGTCAGCCGGGAGGCGGCATTGAGTCAGCAGACGCAGGGACAGATGACTCCGGTCTCAAATACCTCGAAGCTCAAGATCGGCGGCCGGTTCGGCGGCATCGATCCGGCCGCTCTGGCCAAGGCCGAGGCGGCGCTGAAGGGTCTCTCGGATAATTTCGATCAGTGGATGCAGGACGAACTGGGCAAGCTGAACGCCGCCCGCGCCAGCATCACCTCGGACGGCTATACCGCCGAGACCGGCGAAAACCTTTATTTCCGCGCCCACGACCTGAAGGGGCTTGGCGCGACCTACGGCTTTCCGGTGGTGACCGAGATCGCCGCCTCGCTCTGCCGGCTGATCGACGATTCCGCCACGCGCCTGCGCGCGCCGCTCTTCCTGCTCGACGCCCACATCGACGGCATCATGGCCGCCGTGCGCGGCAATATCCGCGAGGCCGACAATCCGGTCGCCAAGAGCCTGCTCGCCGAACTGGACCGGCGGGTGAAGGAATACGAGCGCTAGGCTTCGTATCCACGTCGCCCGCTAAGGCCCGCATCTGGGCGCGCCACGAATGACGGCGTTCGACCCGTTGCAAGCGTTCATCATTCTCCGTCGGGAGCGCCAGCCAGCAACTGGAAAGCCTTCACCACGAGCTCTGGAGTAATCTCATCGGGCGTCAGCATGTGTTGGAACATGAGGCCCATCGAGAGCGCCTGCACCAAGCTTGACATCTCTCGGGGTGGCAGCGCCAGGCGCTCGGCGCCATTGAGCGTCGGTGCGGTGCCGACCTCTTGGAAACGGGTAGCATACCGCTCCGCCATGCGCTGACGCATATCCTCATGCGTCAGCGCATAGAGGAAGAATTCGGCGAAGAATGCTCCCTGCGCGCGTGCTTGTGGCAATAGCGCCGCAGCGGCCTCTCCAAGCGCGTGGAAATATTCAGCTCGCGTCATCCGAGCCTTCAGCTTCGGCTCAAGCTGGTGCGGTCTCCCTTCCAGCACTGCCAGGAACAGCTCTTCCTTGCTGGCGAAGCTGGAATAGACCGCGCCTTTGGTCAGTCCTGCGTGAGCGGCGATCTGATCCAGCGACGTGCGGTGGAACCCCTTCTCCTGAATCACTTCGGCGGCGGCGGCGAGTACGCGGGCGCGGGTGACCGATCGCTTGCGCGCCCACGTTTGCGGCGGGTCGCGGGGCTTTGTTGACATCGATACGATTCCGATACTATTGAGTATTAGATACTATATAGTATTCTAATGGGAGTTGCGGATATGACAAGCGCGCACAAGTGGTCACGGCGAGCAGCGATCGGGGCCGCTATCGCTGCCCTTGCCTTGTTCGGTGGCGGATGGACCTTTGAGCACCTCGCCGAGCTTGACGACCGACGGTTCAAGCCGCCGGGCGAGCTGGTCGATATCGGCGGGCGCAAGCTGCACTTGAGCTGCACGGGCTCCGGTTCGCCGACAGTCGTGCTGGAACCCGGAGGTGGGGAGTTCTCGCTGCTCATTGCTCCGCTGCAACGTCGGATCGCGACCTTCACACACGTGTGCTCCTATGACCGCGCCGGCTACGCTTGGAGCGATCCTGCGCCGCCGGGCCGGACGTTCGACCAACGCGCGGCCGACCTCGACCGGCTCCTTGCCAGCGCCCAAGTCGAGGGACCGTACGTCCTAGTCGGCGCATCATACGGCGGCTTTCTAGTCCGTAGTTTCGCACGGCAGGAACCTCCCAAGGTCGCTGGCATGGTGCTCGTCGACGCCGCAGAGGAAAACATTGTCTACAATCATCTGCCGTTATTTAAGCACGCCGTCGTCACCCAGCGTGTCGCTCAGCTGCTCGCTGAATTCGGCCTTATGAGACCCGCGGTGGCGCAACTCGCAAGACAGGCTCGCGAGGCGGGCCAAATACCGCCTGACGCACGTCCTGAAGACGTCGCGGCCGCTATCGCGTTCGATGCCAGACCGTCGGCTTTCCGAACAGACATCGACGAATTCAGTGCGTATGAGTCTACGCCCGCCAGCGAGCGCCGCCCCGGTGGCTTTGGGGCGCTGGGGAACCGCCCCCTGGTTGTCATCCGCCACGGCAAACCGTTAAGCGGTCTCAACGCGGCCCTGGCGGAGTTGGAACCCGGCTGGGCGGAGGCTCAGGCGCGCCTTGCCGCCCTCTCCACCGACAGCCGCACGGTTGTTGCCGCTCAGAACGGGCACGACATCGCCCGGGAGAATCCGGTGCTCGTTGCCGACGCCGTTCATTGCGTCGTCAAGGCGGTCAGGACGCGGACGACGCTGGCAGGGCAACCGTAACGTCGAAAGTCGGCTGTCCACCGATTTCGTTGGAAACCTCCGAAATCGAGCTGGCGCCTAGAATACCAGGCCCGTAGCCGGGACCGGCGAAAGCGGCCGCGATGGACCGCCCTATCTGCCGCCGAAGCCGTGGGCGATCTCCCGGGCACCAGCACGGCGGCATCGCTTG
>DASQSO010000516.1:0-2020 GCA_035642335.1 Caulobacteraceae bacterium | reverse complement strand
TGGCGAACAGGTAACTGTTACGCGGCGTAGGCGCCTTCTTGCGTCGAATGGCGGAGGGGGAGGGTGACGCTGGCGATGGTGCCGACACCGGGTTCGCTGGTCAGCTCAAGCACACCCTGGTGCAACTCGACCAGGGACTTGGTGAGGGCGAGGCCCAGACCGGTGCCCTGCTGGGTCTTGGAGCGCTGGTTCTCGATCTGCTCGAAGGGCCTGGCCAGGCGGTCGAGGTCCTCTGGCGAGATGCCGATCCCGGTGTCGCGCACGGTCAGCCGCACGCGGTCGCCGCCGCCGTCGCGGCGGATCTCGGCGCCCACCTGCACCTGGCCGCCGGCGGGCGTGAACTTCAGGGCGTTGGAGAGCAGGTTCAAGATCACCTGCTTGATGGCGCGATAGTCGGCCTCGATCTCCGGCAGCGCCGGCAGATCGTAGTCCAGGGTCAGGCCGCCGGCGTCGGCGCGGTTGCGCATCAGCCGCACCGAATCCTCGACCACATCAGCCAGATGCATCGGTTCGAAGCGCAGGTTCATCTTGCCGGCCTCGATCTTCGACATGTCGAGGATGTCGTTGATCAGGGCCAGCAGATGCTGGCCGGAGGAGAGGATGTCCTGGGCGTACTCCTTGTAGCGCTTGTCCCCCATGGGGCCGAACATTTCGCCGACCATGATCTCGGAAAAGCCGTTGATGGCGTTGAGCGGCGTGCGCAACTCGTGGCTCATATTGGCCAGGAACTCGCTCTTGGCCTTGTTGGCCCCCTCGGCGCGGATCTTCTCGGCCTCGTACTTGGCGGCAAGGTCGGCCGCCTCGGCCTGGCTGCGCTCAAAGTTCTGCACGGTCTCGGTCAGCGTCGCCTCGTTCAGCCGCCGGTCCTTGTCCTTGCGCTTGATGGCGGTGATGTCAGCGGCGGTCACCACCACGCCGCCCTCGGCGGTGCGGCGCTCCGAGATCTGCAGCCAGCGGCCGTCCTTCATCTCGACCTCGCGCAGGCCGGTCTTGGCGACGACCGGCGGGCTCTTGATCGCCAGGTCAGCGAAGCGCTCAACCTCCGCTTTGGGCGCGCCAGGCTTGAGCAGCCTGGCCTCCAGCGAGAAGAAGTCGCGATAGTTGCGGTTGCACATCAGGAGTCGGCCCAGCCGGTCCCAGAGCACGAAGGCCTCCGAGGCGGAATCGATGGCGTCACGCAGCCGGGTCTCGGCCAGCTCGGCGCGGGCCTGGCTCAGCCGCTCATCGGTGACGTCGAGCATCACCCCGATGATGCGCTGGTAGCCGGCGTCGCCCGGCTGGCCCGTGGCCTGGCCGCGCGCGTCGATCCAGGCTGAGCGGCCGTTGCGGTCGGGAAGGCGGAAGGAGATGTCGAAGTCGCCGTCAGTGCGGGCAGCGGCCAGGGTCCGCAGCAGCCGGTCGCGATGCTCGGGCGCGACCTGGGCCAGCAGCTGAGGGCCGCCCACCGCGCCGCCGCCGCTCCAGCCGAGGATGCCGCCGGCGATATCGGACATGAACAGGCAGTCGGCGTCCAGGTCCCACTCCCAAACGCCGCAGCGGGCGGCCTCGACGGCCAGCCGAAAGCGCCGCTCGCTGTCGGCATAGGCTTTCTCCGCAGCCTCAGCCTTGCGGCTCTGCAGCACGAATAACAGGGCGAGCGCAATGCCGACCATCAGCGGCGCGACCAGCGAAAAGATATCGTCGTTGACGCTCTGCCGCGCGGCTTGGGCCGGATCGTCGGGCCGCGCGGCGACGGCGATCAACTCGCCATCCGCGAACGGCTGGAGCGAGAGCGCCACCCGGGTTCCGTTCGTCAGCAGGCCGCGTGTGGCCGACCCTGGTTTCAGCTCGGCGGCATGCACCTGGAAGGCCTGGTCGAGCGATGCCGCGTCGCCGACGCCGCCCTGGCTGGATGCCGCCAGGATGCGGCCGTCGGCCGTGGCCAGCACCAGGGCGGTGACCGGCTTGGGCGGGGCGTCGCGCATGGCCGGCCCAAGGTCGGCCGAGGCGATCAGCAGGATGCGGCCCTGGCCCTCGGCAT
>DASQSO010000515.1:0-9266 GCA_035642335.1 Caulobacteraceae bacterium | reverse complement strand
TTGGAGCGACAGGTGGCGAAGTGGACCAGGCCCACCGGCTTCATCTCGGTGCCGCCGGTCGGGCCGGCGACTCCGGTGATCGCTACGCTGACGTGAGCGTTGGAGTTCTCCAGCGCGCCCTCGGCCATCATCCGCGCCACCGGCTCGGAGACCGCGCCATAGTCGGCGATCAGGTCGCCGGCGATGCCGAGCAGATCCTGCTTGGCGCGGTTGGAATAGGTGATGAGGCCGCGGTCAAAGACCTCCGACGAGCCCGATACCGAGGTGATCGCCGCCGACACCAGCCCGCCGGTGCAGCTTTCCGCCGTCACGATGCGCAAGGAGCGTTCGCGCGCCTCGTCCACCAGCAGCCGCGCGTTGGTTTCAATCTCGAGTGAGAACATGCTTCAGCCTCGCCTTGCGGCTTGAGAACCAGCATTCGCCGCCGCGCGTCAAGCCGGGACTTGAACGACAGCCAGCGCCTGGGCCGCCAGGCCCTCTTCGCGGCCGGTGAATCCCATGGTCTCGGTCGTGGTCGCCTTGACGCTGATGCGGTCGATCGGCAGCTCGAGGATGGCCGCCAGGCTCTCGCGCATGGCCTGGCGGTGCGGGCTGAGTTTTGGCCGCTCGCAGATCAGGGTCACGTCCACATTGACCAGCCGCCCGCCTCGCGCCTGCAGCAGCGATACGGCGTGGCGCATGAAAACACCCGAGTCCGCGCCCTTCCAGCGCGGGTCGGACGGCGGGAAGTGCACGCCGATGTCGCCGTCGCCGATCGCGCCAAGCAAGGCGTCGGTGAGGGCGTGCAGGCCGGCGTCGGCGTCGGAATGGCCGACCAGGCCGTGATCGTGGGCGATTTCGACCCCGCAAAGCGTGACGCCGTCGCCGGGGCCGAAGCGATGGGCGTCGAAGCCCTGGCCAACGCGGGTGATGAGCGCGGGCTGGATCAGCCGCTCGGCCATGGCGAAGTCCTCCGGATAGGTCAGCTTCATCAGCATGGGATCGCCGGCGACCAGGGCGACGCGGCCGCCGGCGTGCTCGACCACCTGGGCGTCGTCGGTCGGCTCGGCGACGTCGGCCGGCCAGGCGGCATAGGCGCGGCGAAGCAGGCTCAGGCGGAAGGCCTGCGGTGTCTGCGCCCGGTGCAGACCCTCGCGCGGGGCGGTGGTGGTCGCGCCGGCGGCATCGGGTCGTTTCAGCGTGTCGGCGACCGGCAGGGCCGGGATGGCCCCGTCGGCGCCGGCCAGACCGTCGAGCAGCGCGCGGACATGACTCTCGGTGACGAACGGCCTGGCAGCGTCGTGGATGAGCACGGCCAGGTTGTCCGGTTGTGTCTTCAGCGCGGCCAGACCGGCCTGAACCGACAGCGCGCGGGTGGCGCCGCCGGGGACCGCCACCCAGCCATCGAGGCCCGACAGCGCTTCGGCGGCATTGGCCTGGTCCCCGTCGGCCACGACGACGACGACCGGCGACGCACCGGCGGCCAGCAGGGCCTCCGCCGACCAGCGCACGACGGTGCGCCCCGCAACGCGCCGCCAGGGCTTTCTGGGCCCCTCTCCGGCCCTGGAACTGGCTCCCGCCGCCACGATCACCGCTGAAAATCGCATGGGCGTTTGTTTCGGCGAGGACGGCCTCGATGTCCAGACTGGACGCGGAGGCATTTCATGCCTAAAAGTTCATCTATTGGGGTGATCAAAAAATGTGCAGCAATGAAACGGTCGGGACGGCATGAATTGCAGAGCCCAGCCGCATACGGCCTTGACCTCGGCTGAGTCCCTCGCCGCGGCGGCGTTCCAGTTCGCGCCCGATCCGGCCTTCATCCTCTCCGGCGAGGGCGTGATCGTCGCGGCCAACGACGCCGCGGAGGGTCTGTTCGGCCAGGGCCTGGCCTTGCTCAGCCGCGGCCGGTTCAAGGACGCGCTCCCGGCCGGTTCGCCGCTGACCGCCTTGCTGGCCCGCGCGGCGACCGAGGAGGCGCAGGTGCGTGAACACGGCCTCGACATCGCCCTTTTCGGCCATCCGCCGTTCGAGGCCGACGGGGCGGCCGCGCCGCTGGATGACGGCGCCATGCTGCTGACCCTGCAGGTGCGCGGCGGCGCGCTCGGCATCGACCGCGGCGTCGAGGGCCCGGGCCTGCGCTCGGTGATAGGCCTTGGCCGCATGCTGGCGCATGAGATCAAGAATCCCCTTGCCGGCATCAGGGGCGCGGCCCAACTCTTGAAGTCGGGCGTCAAGGCCGAGGACGCGTCCCTGGCCCAGCTGATCGTCGACGAGACCGAACGCATCCGTCGGCTGATCGACAGAATGGAAGCCTTTTCCGACGACGTCGCGCCGGCGCGGCTGCCGGTCAATATCCATCAGGTGCTGGACCGGGTGCGGGCGCTGGCCGCCAATGGCGTCGCCGATGGACTGGACCTGCGCGAGTCCTTCGACCCCTCCCTGCCGCCGGCCCTCGGCGACGAAGACATGCTGATCCAGGTCTTCCTGAACCTGGTCAAGAACGCCGCCGAGGCCGCTCATGCGCGCGGCGACGGGCGCGGCGAGGTGGTCATCTCTACCGGCTTCCGGCACGGCGTTCGGGTGCGCGAAGCCAAAGGCGATGGCTTGAGGCCGGCCCCGCTGGAGGTGCGGATTCAGGACAACGGACCCGGCGTCGCCCCGCGCCTGCGCGAGCATCTGTTCGAGCCGTTTGTCACTTCGAAAAGCTTCGGGGCCGGCCTTGGCCTCGCCCTTGTCTCAAAACTCATCGTCGCACATGGGGGCCTGATCGATTTCGAGTCAGAGCCCGGCAGAACCGTATTTCGGGTTCTGCTGCCAATCGAAACCCCCTCATCGAGCAGTTAAGGCGGCAACCATGACGGTCCAACATAAGATCCTCATCGCCGACGACGACGCTTCGATCCGATTGGTGCTCAGCCAGGCCTTTGGCCGCCTGGGCTATCAGGTTCGAGCCACCGGCAACGCCACAACCCTTTTGAAATGGGTCTCCGAAGGCGAGGGCGACCTCGTCATCACCGACGTGGTCATGCCCGACGAGAACGTCTTCGACGTGCTGCCGCGCATCCGCAAGCAGCGCCCGAAGCTGCCGGTGATCGTGATGAGCGCCCAGAACACCCTGCTCACCGCGGTCAACGCCGCCGAGGTCGGCGCCTTCGAATATGTCGCCAAGCCCTTCGACCTGGACGACATGACCGCCGCCGCCAAGCGGGCGCTGTCGCGGCCGGTCGACGCCGAGGCGACCAGGGCCCAGGCCAGGGCCATGCGCGACGAGCGCCTGCCGTTGATCGGCCGCTCCGCGCCGATGCAGGAGGTCTATCGCACCATCGCCCGGCTGGTCAGCGCCGACCTGACGGTGCTGATCCTGGGCGAATCGGGCGCCGGCAAGGAGCTGGTGGCGCGCGCTCTGCACGACCTCGGCCCCCGCCGCGACGGACGTTTCGCGGTGATCAACCTGGCCGCGGTGCCGCGCGAGCGGGTCGAGACCGAACTGTTCGGCAAGGGCGACGGCGACGTCGGCAAGCTGATCGAGGCCGACGGCGGCACGCTGTTCTTAGACGAGGTCGGCGACATGCCGCTCGATGCCCAGACCCGGCTGTCGAGGGTGATCGACGGCTCGGAAGCGGCGATCAACCCGCGCACCGGTCGGCGTCCGAACGTGCGGGTGATCGCCGCCACCAACCGCGACCTTCGCGCGCTGATTCAGCAGGGCCTGTTTCGCGAGGACCTGTTCTTCCGCCTCAACGTGGCGCGCGTGCGCATCCCGCCGCTGCGCGAGCGGGTCGAGGACATCCCCGATCTGGCGCGCTCCTTCCTGCTCCGCGCCCATCGCGAGGGGCTGTCGGCCAAGGCGATCGACGCCGCGGCGCTCGAGCGGCTGAAAACCTATGACTGGCCCGGCAACGTGCGCGAGCTGGAGAACCTGATTCGACGCATCTGCGCCCTCTACGCAGAGGACCTGATAACCGCCCGCATCGTCGAGCGCGAGCTGCAGGAGCAGAATCCGGCGCCGCCGGAGAGCAGCGGGCCGGTCACCCTGTCGACCCTGATCGAGCGCCACCTGGCCGGCTACTTCGCCGACCAGCCCGACGGGACGCCGCCCGCCGGCCTCTACGATCGCATCCTGCATGAGGTCGAGCGTCCGCTGATTCGGCTGACGCTATCGGCCACGCGCGGCAATCAGGTGCGCGCCGCCGAGATTCTCGGCCTCAACCGCAACACCCTGCGCAAGAAAATCCAGGACCTCGGTGTGGAGATGAGTCGCGGCAAACGGTGATGTTTTCGCAACATACACGTTGAAACAAGGGCACAGTCCCTCGTAGCTTGCGGCCATGGCCGCCGACACGTCGCCACAGCCGCAAGACCCGCCGCGCCGCCGCGGCTTGGCTTGGCGCGACCGGATGGCCCCGGGCTCTGTGCTCGGAGTGGGTTTCGCCCTGGCCGCCGCCTTGGTCGGCCTGGCGGTCTGGATGGCGTCCTCGGCGCCGGTGACCGGACCGGTCGGGCCGCCCAGCCGCGCCATCCTGATAGTGCTCGGCCTGAACCTGATTCTGATCGGGTTGGTGGCGATCGCCACGGTGCGCCGGGTGTTCGGCCTGGTCGCCGCCCAGCGAGGCGACGCCGGCGCGCGCCTGCATCTGCGCTTCGTCGCGATCTTCGCGACCGCCGCCGTGGCGCCGGCCATCGTCGTGGCCGTGGTCTTCGGCGTCCTGGTTAACCAGAGTGTCGATAGCTGGTTCAGCCACCGGGTCAGCACGGTGGTCGAGAAAGCCGCCAACGTCGCCGAATCCTATGTGCGGGTGCAGAAGCGGTCGATCGGCGAAAACATGGCCGGCATGGCCGACGGCCTCAACCAGTCGTCGGCGGCGCTGCAGCGGCGGCCCATCGAGTTCAGTCATCTCTTGTCGCTGCAGGCCTCGCTCAGCGACTTCTCGGCCGCCTATCTGATCGACCGCGACGGCCGCATCCTGGCCCGCGCCGAGGTCGATTCCGCGCCGCCTTACCTGGCGCCGCCGCCGTCGGCGTTCCGCGTCGCCGACACCGGCGATATCGAGGCGCCGGTTTTCAACGCCACCGACCTGATCCGCGCCCTCTATCGGCTGAAGGGCTATCAGGACGCCTATCTGTATGTGGCGCGCCCGGTCGAGCACGGGATTCTGACCCAGCTGAGCGAGGCGTCGAGTTCGCTCGCCGCCTATCGCGACACCGCCGCCAATCGCGGCCGGATCGAGGCGGCGCTGGAGCTCTCCTACCTTGAGACGGTCTTCCTGCTGCTGGTCGGCGCAATCTGGGTCGGCATGGCCGCCGCCAACAGCATCTCCGGCCCCGTCGCCCGACTGATCCAGGCCGCCGACCGCATCGCCGGCGGCGATCTGACCGCGCGCGTCGCGGTTGGAAGGGGCCCTGAGGAACTGGGAGACCTTGCTCGTTCATTCAACAGGATGACCGGCGATCTTCAGACCCAGCAGACGGCGCTGCGCGCCGCTGGCGCCGAAGCGGAAACGCGTCGCCAGTTCATCGATTCGGTGCTTTCAGGCGTCAGCGCCGGGGTGATCAGCCTCGACCGGCAGGGCCGCATCCTGTCCGCCAACCGCCAGGCCCTGGTGCTGCTGGGCCTGTCAATGGACGGCGCGCAGGGGCAGCCTCTGGCTGATGCGGCGCCGGAATTCGCCGACGTGGTCGCCGAGGCCGGCGGCTATGGCGGCGACGCCGAGGCCGAGGTGGATGTTGTCCGCGACCGCGACACCCGCCGTCTCAGGGTGCGGGCCAGCGGCCACGCCGACGGCGGCCTAGTGCTGACCTTCGACGATATCACCCGCCTGGTCACCGCCCAGCGTAACGCCGCTTGGCGGGACGTCGCTCGCCGCATCGCCCACGAGATCAAGAACCCGCTGACCCCGATCCAGCTCTCGGCCGAACGCCTGCGGCGCCGGTACCGCAAGGAAATCACCGGCGACCTGGAGACCTTCGACCGCTGCACCGACACCATCATCCGCCAGGTCGGCGCCGTTACCCGCATGGTGGACGAGTTTTCCGCCTTCGCCCGCATGCCGACGCCGAAGTTCGAGCGGAACGACGCGGCGGAACTGCTGCGCCAGGCGGTGTTCGCCCAGCGGGTCGCCGATCCGGACACCGAGATCGAGCTGGTCGAGCCGCTCGCCGCCGCGCCCGTGCTCTGCGATGAGCGCATGATCGGCCAGGCCCTGGTCAATGTGCTGAAGAACGCCGGCGAGGCGGTCATGGCGCGCCGCGTCGCCGAACCTCGGCTGAAGGGCCATATCCGAGCCCGGCTGGTCACCGACGACGATGACCTCAGCTTCGAGGTCGAGGACAATGGCGTCGGCCTGCCCGCCAAGGACCGCGACCGCCTGACCGAACCCTATGTCACCACCCGCGAGAAGGGCACCGGCCTCGGCCTCGCCATCGTGACGCGGATCATGGAAGACCATGGCGGCGCGCTGAAGCTGTTTGACGCAACGAAGCGTCCCGGCGCGCGCGCGGTCCTCAGATTACCTCGCCTGAAGACGGTCGAATCGGCCGCCTCGGTGGAAACAGCCGCGGAGTAGCAGTCTCATGGCCGCCGACATCCTGGTCGTCGATGACGAAGCCGATATTCGCGAACTGGTCGCCGGCATCCTGTCCGACGAGGGTTACGGGGTGCGCACCGCCGCGGACTCCGAGTCCGCTCTCGCCAGTCTGGGCGCGCGCAAACCGGCTCTCCTGGTCCTGGATATCTGGATGCAGGGCGGCGGCATGGACGGGCTGGAACTGCTCGACCTGGTCAAGTCGCTGGACCCGGACCTGCCGGTGATCATGATCTCCGGCCACGGCAATATCGAAACCGCCGTCAGCGCCATCAAGCGCGGCGCCTACGACTTCCTGGAAAAGCCGTTCAAGTCAGACCGGCTGTTGCTGGTGGTCGACCGAGCCCTTGAACAGGCGCAGCTGAAGCGGGAGAATCGCCGCCTGCGCCAGCAGACCTTCGCCCCGGACACCTTCATCGGCCGCTCGGCGGCCGCGCAGCTGGTGCGCCAGCTGATCGGCAAGCTCGGTCCAGCCAACAGCCGGCTGCTGATCTCCGGGCCGCCAGGCTCCGGCAAGGAGTTGGTGGCGCGGCTGATCCACGCCGCCAGCCCGCGCGCCAAGGGCGAGTTCATTGGTATCGGCGCGGCCGGCGTGACCCCGGATCGCATGGATCTGGAGCTGTTCGGCGAGGAAGGCGAGGGTGGCCGTCCGCGCAAGATCGGCGTCTTCGAGCGCGCCCACGGCGGCGCCCTTTACTTGCAGGAAGTCGCCGACATGCCGCGCGAGACCCAAGGCCGCATCCTTCGGGTGCTGGTCGAACAGCGGTTTCGCCGCGTCGGCGGCGACCAGGAGGTGCAGGTCGATGTGCGGGTGATGTCCTCCACGTCGCGAGACCTGCGCGAGGAGATCGCCGCCGGGCGCTTCCGCGAGGACCTCTATCACCGGCTGAACGTGGTGCCGGTGCACGTGCCGGGCCTCGCCGAACGCCGCGAGGACATTGCCGAACTGGTGGAATATTTCATCGAGCGCATCGCCGAGGCCACCGGCCTGGCGCGGCGGAGGCTGAGCGACGACGCCATCGCCACGCTGCAGGTGCATAGCTGGCCAGGCAACGTCCAGCAGTTGCGCAATAATGTCGAGCGAATGCTGATCCTGGCGGCCGGGGATGCGGCCGAGCCGATCACCGCCGAGATGCTGCCGGCCGAGGTGGCGGCGGCCGGCGATATCGGCCACATCGGCTCCGAGCGGATCCTGGCCCGGCCGCTGCGCGACGCGCGCGAGGTGTTCGAGCGCGAATATCTCAACGCCCAGATCGTCCGCTTCGGCGGCAATATCTCGCGCACGGCCAGTTTCATCGGCATGGAGCGCTCGGCCCTGCACCGCAAGCTCAAGTCTCTGGGCGTCGCGCCGGCGCGCATCGACGAGGACGAAGACGCCTGATGGGCCGCACCGCCTATGTAAACGGCCGCTATCTGCCGCACGGCCGTGCCGTTGTTCACATCGAGGATCGCGGCTTCCAGTTCGCCGACGGTGTCTACGAGTATTTCGCGGTGTTTGGCGGCCGGCTGGCCGACGCCGAAGGGCACCTGGAGCGGCTCTGGCGATCACTGGCCGAGATCCGCATCCGCACGCCGATGACCGAGGCGGCGCTGATGGTGGTCATGCGCGAGACCATGCGGCGCAACCGTATCGGTGATGGCTCGATCTATGTGCAGATCACCCGCGGGACAGCGGCGCGCGACCACGCCTTTCCGCATCCTTCGACGCCGCCGAGCGTCATCGTCACCGCCAAGGTCGTCGACTATGCCGCCGCCCAGGCCAAGGCGGCCGAGGGCGTCGCCGTAATCACCCAACCCGATCAGCGCTGGGGCCGCTGCGACATCAAAACGGTCGGCCTTTTGCCCAATGCGCTCGCCAAGCAGGCGGCGCGCGAGGCGGGCGCGGAGGAGGCCTGGATGGTCGACGAACTGGGCTTCGTCACCGAAGGCGCCTCGACCAATGCCTGGATCATCGACGCCGACGGGAACTTGCGCACCCGCGACACCAACGCCAACATCCTGCGCGGCATAACCCGCAAGACCCTGATCGACTTGGCTGCCCAAGAGGGCGTCGCGGTCTCCCAGCGGCCCTTCACCGTCGAGGACGCCAAGAACGCGAGGGAAGCCTTCATGACCGCGGCTTCGACCCTGGTCATGCCGGTGACCCGGATCGACGGCCATTCGATCGGTGACGGCAAGCCGGGGCCTGTCGGTCTGCGCCTGCGCATCCTATATGAGCAAAACGCCCGCGCGTCCGCGCGCTGAAGCGATCGGCTGTTGCATTGGTCCGCAAAGCCAGACTAGATCGAACTCGTGTGTGGAAGCGTTTGGCTTCCGAGAACAAGAAGGAGCGCTAGAGCGCCATGACAACTACTACCGAAAAGAAGCAGAACCTGCAGGACACCTTCCTGAATTCGGTTCGTAAGTCGAAAACCCCGCTCACGATCTTCCTCGTCAACGGCGTCAAGCTGCAGGGCGTGGTCTCGTGGTTCGACAATTTCTGCGTGCTGCTGCGCCGCGACGGGCAGTCGCAGCTGGTCTACAAGCACGCCATCTCCACCATCATGCCGGCCCAACCGGTTCAGCTCTATGAGCCCGGGCCCGATCAGGAGAACGATTGAACTCGCGTAGCATCGATCACCGTCCGCCCGTAGAGGCGGCGCTCGTCCTTCACCTCGTCAGGTCGTCCGATCACGGGTCAACTTCATCGCAGACTCCGCGCGAGCC
>DASQSO010000514.1:0-2788 GCA_035642335.1 Caulobacteraceae bacterium | reverse complement strand
CCTCGATCACGTCCGGCAGGGCGGCCTCGAAGCGCACCGCGCCGCAGTGGCAGCCGCCGCCGCGCCAGGTGAAGCCGCTCATCGGTAGCACACGGCCTTGGCCGCCTTGACGATGCGGTCCACCGACGGCAGCGACAGGGCCTCCAGATTGGCGGCATAGGGCAGCGGCGTGTCTTCCTGGTGCACCCGCGCCGGCGGGGCGTCGAGATAGTCGAAGGCCTCCTCGATCACCCGCGCGATCACCTCGGCGCCGACGCCCATGGGGCCCCAGCCCTCTTCGCAGGCGACCAGGCGATTGGTCTTCCTGACGCTTTCCACTACGGTCGCATGGTCCAGCGGACGCAGGGTGCGCAGGTCAATCACCTCCGCCTCGATCCCCTCCCCGGCCAGCTGCTCGGCCGCTTCCAGCGCGAAGCCGACCATGCGGGAATGGGCGGTGAGCGTGACGTCGCCCCCGGCGCGGCGCACCTTGGCGCGGCCGATGGGCAGGACCCAGTCCTCGACGTCAGGCACGTCGAACTCATGGCCGTACATCATCTCGTGCTCGAGGAAGACGACGGGATTGGGGTCGCGGATGGCGGCTTTCAAGAGACCCTTGGCGTCGGCGGCGTCGTAGGGCGCGATCACCTTCAGGCCGGGTATGTGGGCGTACCAGCTCGAATAGTCCTGGCTGTGCTGGGCGGCGGCGCGCGAGGCCGCGCCATTGGGGCCGCGAAAGACGATCTGGCACTGGACCTGGCCACCCGACATGTAGCGGCTCTTGGCGGCGGAGTTGATGATGTGGTCGATCGCCTGCATGGCGAAGTTGAAGGTCATGAACTCGACGATCGGCTTCAGGCCGGCCATGGAGGCGCCGACGCCGAGGCCCGCGAAGCCGTGCTCGGTGATCGGGGTGTCGATGATCCGCTCCGGCCCGAACTCCCGCAGAAGATCGCGGGAGACCTTGTAGGCGCCCTGGTACTGGGCGACCTCCTCGCCCATCAGGAAAACCGCCTCGTCCCGGCGCATCTCCTCGGCCATGGCGTCGCGCAGGGCGTCGCGCACGCTGACCTTGACGAGTCCGGCGCCGGCCGGAATATCGGGATCGGGGGCCGTGGACAGATTCGGCGCATCCTTCTCCCCTCCCCCTCGCGGGCCGGGGGTGGAGGTGTCGCGCCGTGCTTTTGATTCGGCACCGGCGCCCCCATCCCCAACCCCTTCCCCGCGAGGGGGAAGGGGCTTTGGTTGATCGGCTTGCCCGCTCGTAGCAGTCGCCTCACCCTCCCCCTTCAGCCGGGCGATCGGGGTGTTGACCTTGACCTCCTCGGTGCCTTCCGGGACCAGGATCTCCTCGACGACGCCCTCGTCGACCGCCTCGACCTCCATGGTCGCCTTGTCGGTCTCGATCTCGGCGATGACGTCGCCGGAACGCACCTTATCGCCGGCCTTCACCAGCCATTTGGCCAGCGTGCCTTCTTCCATGGTCGGCGACAGCGCCGGCATCAGAACGTCGGTCAAGCGGCCGTCTCCACGTAGACGTCGGTATAGAGTTCGTTCGGATCGGGCTCCGGCGCGGTCCTGGCGAACTCGGCGGCATCGGCGACGATCTTGCGGATCTCGGCGTCGATGGCCTTCAGCCGCGCCTCGTCGGCGAGGCCTTCCTTTTCC
The DNA here is from genome assembly GCA_035642335.1 of Caulobacteraceae bacterium. GTDB lineage: Bacteria > Pseudomonadota > Alphaproteobacteria > Caulobacterales > Caulobacteraceae > Poindextera. The sequence goes on along the minus strand of DASQSO010000514.1, from coordinate 1,141 downwards.
AGCCGTTCCCGCAGGTGGTCGATGGGGTCGCGGGTCTTGCGCACCTCATCGATCTCTTCGCGGGTACGGTATTTGCCCGGATCGCTCATGGAATGGCCGCGGTAGCGGTAGGTCTTCATCTCCAGGATGAAGGGGCCCTTACCCGAGCGGGCGTGCTCGGCGGCCTTGGCGCCGGCCTCGCGCACGGCGCTGACGTCCATGCCGTCCACCTCGGCGCCCCGAATGTCGAAGCTGGCGCCGCGCTTGTAGAGGTGGGTCTCGGCCGAGGAACGTTCGACGCTGGTGCCCATGGCGTACTGGTTGTTCTCGATCAGATAGACCACCGGCAGCCGCCAGAGTTCGGCCATGTTGAAGCTCTCATAGACCTGGCCCTGGTTGGCGGCGCCGTCGCCGAAATAGACGAAGGCGACCTTGCCGTTCTTGCGGTAGCGGTTGGCGAGGCCAAGGCCGGTGCCGAGCGAGACCTGAGCGCCGACGATGCCGTGGCCGCCAAAGAAGTCATTCCTCGGCTGGAACATGTGCATCGAACCGCTCTTGCCCTTGGCGACGCCGGCTTCGCGGCCGGTGAGTTCGGCCATCACCGCCTTGGGATCGACGCCACAGCAAAGCATGTGGCCGTGGGCGCGATAGCCGGTGATGATCTGGTCGCCGGGCTGCTTGATCGACTGCATGCCGACGGCGATGGCTTCCTGGCCGATATAGAGGTGGCAGAAGCCGCCGATCAGGCCCATGCCGTAGAGCTGGCCGGCGCGCTCCTCGAAGCGTCGGATCAGCAGCATCTGACGGTAGAAGTCGAGCAGTTGGTCCTTGTCAGAGCCGCGCTCCGCCGTCGTCTTCGCTTTCGTCGGTTGCTTGGCCGCTGCGCGCGCCATTCCTCTGGTCTCCTTGGCCTTTTTTCGAAGAACCCGCGGGGCGGCGGAAGGTTCTCGGCGCGCGGAGAACTCGCGGGCTAACGGCCGGTCCGGATCACATAGTCCTTGGGATCGGCCAAGCCTAGCAGGGAACGGGCGCGCTCATCCAAAAGATCGGCCGAGAGACTCTGATCGCGCAGAAGTTGGGCGCGGCGCTCAAGGTCCTGACGTTCGACCGTCAGCGACGCCAGTTCGGTGGACTTTTCCTGTAACATGGCGGCGCGCTGGGT
>DASQSO010000513.1:0-6683 GCA_035642335.1 Caulobacteraceae bacterium | reverse complement strand
GAAACGCGTGCATGAGGACGTGACCATCCTGCTGGATTGGGGACTCATCGAGCGAACCGATGACCGCAAGATTGTCGTACCCTATGACCTGATCCACGCGAACTTCGAGCTTCACGCCGAAGCTTGAGACGCCCGCGCTGGCTCGAAATTCATTTTCAAACTGAGATACTGATCGAAACAAAAGTCATTGGAGGCAAGCATGGCCACAGGCGTGGGCACCCTGATCAGTCCGGCGATGGTCGAGGCCAGGGGCAAGTGGAGCGAGCCGAGGATTTCGCCGCCGATCTCGCTGTCGGACGTCCGCAAATGGGCTATCGCCACCTGGTGGCCGGAAACGCCGCCGCCGCTCTATTGGGACGAGGACTACGCCGCCGGCACGCGCTGGGGCGGCATCGTCGCGCCGCTGGACTTCAACCCCTTCGCCTGGCCGGTGAAACGCCCGGGCCCGCCGGCGGCCGCGGCGCCGGTCGAGGGGGTGCGGCTGACCGGCATCAACGGCGGCCAGACCGACACCTATGGCGAGCCGATGCGGCCGGGCGACGTGATCGCCGCCCGCACGCGGTTGGCCGACTTCAACGAGCGCCAGGGCCGCTTCGGCCTGATGCTCTACACCTATAATGAGATCGAGTGGACCAACCAGAACGGCGAGTTCGTGCGTCGCCGCATCGCCACCGGCATCCGGTACTGAGGGGCATAAGATCATGACCGTGAACGTCTATTTCGAGGACCTGAAGGTCGGCGACGATATGCCGACCTGGTCGCGCCAGACCAATTTCATGCACTGGAACCGCTATGCGGCGGTCAACGACGAGTTCGTCCCCTTCCACATGGATGACGAGGACGGCCGCAAGGCCGGCAACGCCCAGGGCGCCTTCGGCATGGGCAACCTGCGCTACGCCTACCTGGCCAACGCCCTGCGCGACTGGATCGGGGACGAGGCGGAGATCCGCGAGATCGGCTGCCAGTACCGCGCCATCAACCAGAAGAACGACACCCTCACCGTGGTCGGCAAGGTGGTGGAGCTGGAGACGGTCGACGGTGAAAACCGCGTGAAGCTGGAAACCAACGTCATGAACCAGAACGGCGAGGCGACCTGCCCGGGGCATGCCGTGGTGGTGTTGCCAAACCGGTAGCCCCCAACCTTATCCGTCATGGCCCGACTCTTGTTCGGGCCACCCATGAACACCGTCTTGAAATCGAGTCTATGGGCCCCCCGCATTCCACCGCTTCGCGGCTCCAACGGGGGGTGACGGTTTAGTTTGCGGCGAGGCTCATCGCCGCGCCGCTATCCACCAGCCCTTCGATCTCGGTCAGCGAATACCCCGCCTCGCTCAGGATCTCCGCCGTGTGGGCGCCCAGCGGCGGGGCGGGCCGTGTCGGGCCGTCGTTGGCGCCGGGGAAGCGAGCCGGAGAGGCGGGGGCCAGGTAGCGATCGCCGGCGGCGTCTTCGACCTCGACGAAACAGCCGGCCGCCTTGGCGTAGGGGTCCTCGGCCACCTGGGCCAGGCTCTGCAGCGGCGCCCAGATGACGTCGGCCTTGGTCAGGACGGCGCTGGCCTGCTTCAGATCCATCGCCCCGAACGCCTCGTCCAATATGCCGAGCAGCACCCGCGCGTTGGCGACCCGGTCCATCGGCGTGGCGAAGCGCGGATCCTCGACCAGTTCGGCCTGGCCGATCGCGGCGGCGATGGCCGGCCAGTCGCGCGGCGCCCGCACCGACACCGAGACCCAGCGGCCGTCAGAGGTCTTGAAGTAGTTGGCGACCGCGCTTTGCGTCGTGCTGCGCGGCTGGGCGCGGTTGTGCTCGCCCCAGCGCAGCTGGATCGCCAGGTCCCAGCCGATGGCGTAGGAGCCGGTTCGGATCAGCGAGGTTTCCACCAGCCGGCCCTTGCCAGTGCCGGCGCGCTCGACCACGGCGGCCAGCGAAGCTGACGCCGTCGCCAGGGCGCAGATGGAATCGCCCATGCCCGGCCGGCAGAAGAAGGGATCGACCCCTTCGGGAATGGTGGCGCCGGCGACGCCAGAGCGGGTCCAAAGGGCGGCGATGTCGAAGGCCGGCAGGTCGATCCCGTCGCCTTCCAGCCCATAGCCGGAGACGCTGGCATAGATCAGCCGCGGCAGCTGCTCCTTGACCGACTCGTAGTCCAGCCGCGCCCGCTTCAGCGCGCCGGGGCGCAGGTTGGTGATGAAGATGTCGGTGTCGGCCAGCACCCGCAGCAGCGCCTCGCGTCCCTCGGGCTTGCCGATATCCAGCACCAGGCTGCGCTTGCCGCGGTTCTCCAGTTCGAACACCGGGTTGCCGCTGACGTCCTCGCGCGCGGCGAACAGGTTGCGCACCGGATCGCCGGAGGCGCTTTCCACCTTGATCACCGCGGCGCCCCAGTCGGCCATGACCATGGCCGCGCTGGGCCCGGCGACCCAGGTGGAGAATTCCACGACTTTCAGCTTTTCAAGCATGACTCACTCCCTAGGCCTGACTCCCGCTCGGGCCGGGGGCGCCTTGGCCACCGATCTTGTCTTGCGGAGGCGCGGAGGTGTCAAATGCCTTGCCGACTCTCCTTCCGGCAGGGGGAGGATTCGTAGCTCGATCGTCATAATCGCCGGTTACACATCGCCGAGGGTGGGGCAAGAGGCCTCCAATCAGGCAAGCCAAAGGGAGGCTCGCCATGACCACGACACAAATGCTCTCGGCGACCATCCAGTCGCTGCGCCCCTTCGTCCCGGCGAAGGATTTCGCGGCCAGCAAGCGCTTTTACCAGGACCTCGGTTTCGAGCTGCGGCGCGACGGCGACGACCTGGCGGTGCTCGCCTTCGGCGACAGCGCCTTCCTGCTGCAGAACTTCTATGCCGAGGAACTGGCCAAGAACTTCGTGGTGCAACTGGCGGTAAGCGACGTCGCCGCCTGGTGGCGCATGATCGAGCCGCTTAACCTGGCCGAGCGGCATGGGGTCAAGGCCCCGAAGGCTCCGAAGCTGATGCCGTGGGGCGCGAGCGTGCTCTTCCTTTTCGATCCCGCCGGGGTGCTTTGGCACATCACCGAATTCCCCCCGGCGCCGGCGGGCGCCGCGCGGGCCTAAAACCATTCGCAAGGAGACGACCATGACGTCAGCGGCGGTGTGCGATCTGAAGGCGCCGGATGCGGCCAGCGCGGGGCCGGGCGGGGCGCGGGCGTGGATGGATCACAATCTGCGCATGAACGACATCATGACCATCGGCACCCATAACAGCTACAAGCAGACCATCTCCGAGCCGATCATGCAGATCGTCAAGCGCGCCGCGCCCGAGGCCTGGGTGGGCCTGGACTACACTCATCCGCCGCTGCTGGAGCAGCTTGATGACGGGGCGCGGGCCATTGAGCTGGACATCTATCACGACCCGGTCGGCGGCCTTTACGCCCATCCGGCGGGAATGCGCCTGACCCACCAGGAGATTTCGCCCGACTATGTCGCGGCCATGTCCCGGCCGGGCATGAAGGTGCAGCACATCCAGGACATCGATTTCGTCTCCAGCGTGCTGACCTATGTCGAGGGGCTCCAGGTCATCCGCGCCTGGTCGTTAGGCCGCCCGGACCACGTGCCGATCCTGATCACCATGAACACCAGCGACGGGCCCTCGCGCATGCCGGGCGGGGCCGAGGCGCCGCTGTTCGACGCGGCGGCCTATGACGCGCTGGACGCCGAGATCGCCTCGGTCTTCCCGCCGGGCGCGGTGATCACGCCGGACATCGTGCGCGGCGACTATCCGACCCTGCGCCACGCGGTGCTGGAGCGCGGCTGGCCGAGCCTCGGCGAGGCGCGCGGCAAGGTGCTGATCGCGGTCGACGAGACCGGCCGCAAACGCGAAGCCCTGCGCGGCGCCCGCAAGTCGCTGGAGGGACGGATGTGCTTCGTCAATTCCGAAGAGGAGGCGGACGACAACGCCTATTATACCCTGAACGAGATGTCCGATGGGCCGCGCATCGCCCGGCTGGTCAAGGCCGGCTTCATCGTGCGGACCCGCGCCGACGCCGATACCGTGGAGGCCCGATCCAACGATACCAGCCGCCGCGACTGGGCGCTGAATTCGGGCGCCCAGTACGTCTCCACCGACTACCGTCATCCGGAGACGCGGCTTTCCGGCTACCAGGTGCGGCTGCCCGAGGGCCAGATCGCCGTCGCCAACCCGCGGCGATCGCCGGAGCGCTGCGCCGGGATCGCCATCGAGCCCTGAAATCTTCGGCCTTTCGCCCTATTCAACGGCCAGCTGATCGCGGGCGTGGCGGCCCTCGGCGGTCAGGACCGGGCCGATATCGGTGTCGACCGCCCAGCGGATGGTCTTGAAGGCTTCGACCCAGCGTTCGCGGCCCTCGAGTTCGTCATGGGCGCCGCGGCCAAGGGCCTCGAGCACCTGATAGGCTTCCCGGTCCATGGCGTGCGGGCGGCTGATCGCCGGGCGGCGCACGCCAACGCGCATGCAATGTGACACTAGCGTGACGGCTGGTTCATGGCCAGCCGGAACGGTTGGGCGCGGACTCCGTTTGACGCGCGAGCGGCGATGTCGAATGAGAGACCTTGCGCCCGCGTTCCCGGAGGATGCTTGACCATCGCCCCATCCTCCGCAGCCCCGAACGCGCCGATCGAGGCCGATGGGCTGCCGACGCCGCGCCGTTATTGGGCCATCCTGGCCATCGGCCTGGCGCTGGTCCTGGCGGTGCTGGACTCCGCCATCGCCAACGTCGCCCTGCCGACCATCGCCGGCGACCTGCACGCCAGCCCGGCGGCGTCGATCTGGGTGGTCAACGCCTATCAGCTGGCGACGGTGATCTCGCTTTTGCCGCTGGCGGCGCTCGGCGAGATCATCGGCTATCGTCGCGTCTACCAGGCGGGGCTGGCCCTGTTCGTGGTCGCCTCGCTCGGCTGCGCCCTGTCGCGCTCCATCGACACGCTGGCCTTCGCCCGCATCATCCAGGGCTTCGGCGCGGCGGGCATCATGAGCGTCAACGGCGCCCTGGTCCGTTTCACCTATCCGCACAATCGGCTGGGCCAGGGCATCGGCATCAACGCCATGGTGGTGTCGATCTCGTCGGCGGTCGGCCCGACCGTGGCCTCGGCCATACTGGCGGTGGCGCCCTGGCCCTGGCTGTTCGGGGTTAATGTGCCGATCGGGTTGGCGGCCATCGCGGTCGCCGCCTTCGCCCTGCCAAGAACGCCGACCTCGGAGCGGGCCTTCGACTGGAAGAGCGCGCTGTTGAACGCCGCCGCTTTCGGCCTTTTGATCTTTGGGGTCGAGATGTGGGGGCGCGGCCATTCCGGATCAGGGGCGCTCACGGTCGTGGCCGGACTGGCCGCCGGCGTGGCGCTTTGCCTGCGCGAGCTGCCCCAGCCGGCGCCACTGGTGCCGTTCGATCTGCTGCGTATTCCGATCTTCGGCCTTTCGGTGGCGACCTCGATCTCCTCGTTCACCGCCCAGATGCTGGCCTTCGTTTCCCTGCCTTTCGTCTTCGAGATGGCCATGGGCCATTCGCCGGTGGAAACCGGGCTTTTGATGACGCCGTGGCCCGTCGCGGTCGCGGTCGCGGCGCCGATCGCCGGCCACCTGGCCGACCGCTGGCCGGCGGGCCTGCTTGGCGGGATCGGCATGGCGGTCCTGGCCGTCGGCCTTGGCCTGCTCGCCCTGATGCCCGCCCATGCCGCGATCACCGACATCGCCTGGCGCATGGCGGTCTGCGGTATCGGCTTCGGCATTTTCCAGTCGCCGAACAACCGCGCCATGATGTCCGCGGCGCCTCGGCGGCGCGCCGGCGCGGCCGGCGGCATGCTGGCGACGGCGCGGCTGATCGGCCAGACCGCCGGCGCGGCGGGGGTAGCGCTGATCTTCCGGCTGCGGGGCCACGGCGCCACCAACCTGACCCTGGTCGTCGCCGCCGTCGTCGCCGCGGTCGCCGCCGGCGTCAGCCTCACACGCCTGGTCGGCGGCGGTTCGACGCCTGAGCCGGCGGAGGCGGTCACCGCCGACTCTCAGCGGAGTTCACAAGGCTAGAGCGTTGTCCGTCGAGGTTGGCCGACAGTCCCGAGCTTCACAGAGGCCGTCGTCGCAATGTCTGATCCTTCTCCCGCGAGAGGACAAGGATCAGAGGGTGTAGGCCCCGGTGTTTTGATGGCCAGGATATCGCGCCAACCTCAGCGGATAACGCGCTAGGCCTGCCGAACGGCGCCGCGTCTCGGCCGCGAGCCGGGCTCCTGGCGCGGCAGGCGCTGGTCGGCGGGCACGGTCGGCGGCGGCAAGGTCACCACGCGCAGCTGCGCCAGGCGCAGGGCCTGTTCAGTCTCCGGCATCCGAGGGATGTCGTAGCGGGCGGGCTCGCCGAAACCGAAGGCGGTGGTCAGGTCGCCGGCGGTTCGCCGCCGCCAGGCGCTGAGATTGGGGACCTCGACCCCGAACCGAGTCTCCAGCAGCCGCAAGGTGGAGGTGTGGTCGAAGGTATCGCCGCAGACATAGCCGCCGCGGCTGAACGGCGAGATGACGAAACAGGGCGCCCGGAAGCCGAGGCCCACCGGCAGTCCGTGCACGAACTCGCCGGGGGTCCCCGGCGGTGGGGTGGGTGGCGCGACATGGTCGAACAGGCCGTCGTTTTCATCATAGTTGATGATCACGGCGGTCTTGGCCCAGAGCTTCGGATTGGACCACAGCGCCGCCAACACCTG
>DASQSO010000512.1:0-2130 GCA_035642335.1 Caulobacteraceae bacterium | reverse complement strand
GCGCCAGGGCCGAGCGGCTCGGCGACTATTTCGCGCTACAGTTCCATTTCGCCGAGCACATGGGCCTGCGCGCCGCGATCCCGCTGGCGGAGTCCATGGTTACCCCGCCTGGGCGCTGGCCTTGCTTAGTTTGTGCGCCTTGCCGCCCGAGGCCGACACGATGAGCTTGATCAGTTCCTCGGTGACCTTCGGCTCCAGGCCCTCGGTATGGCCCTTGTCCAGCCGCACCACGTCGGCGACCAGGCGGCCGTCCCGGCCGTTCGGATAGACATAGACCTCGGCCGTCCCCGGACGCGGCAACAGGCCCCAGCCCTTGGTGGAATATTGCTGGCGGCCGGTGTCGTAGATCTGGCCAGGTTCGGTGTCGACGATGTCGGGTCGCCGTTGGCGCGGGCCGGCGGCGTACTTGTCCGCCCAGGGTGAGGTGGTCGGCAGGGCTTTGATCTCGTGCTCGCCGGTCGTGTAGATGAACGAGAAGTCGCAGGTCGGCGGGCCGCCCGGGCTGGGCCGCGGCATCGTCCGCTCCTGGCCAGGCGGGATCGGCGGTCCGAAGCCTTCGGCCCGCTCGGCCGGTCCCATGCGGCCGCCGCTGAGGCTGAGCCAGCCGTCGACGCGATCCTGGAAGAACGGATCGTCGCGCAGCAGTCGGTTGGAGGTCATGCCGCCCTGGCTGTGGCCCGCCAGCCAGAAGCTCTTGATGTTTTCCGCCCCGTACCTGTCGAAAACGTACTCGACGATGTTGTGCAGATGCTCGTCGTCGGCTTCGCCTACCCAGCGCCGCGCGGGCTCCTTGGTGGCGGCCGAGGGCGTCGCGACCACCAGCCGGTACCTGTCCTTGTAATCGACCGCCGGGAAATAGGCCCGCTGCCAGGCGCCGACCGAACCGCCGCCGTGCAGGTTCAGGATGAAGGTGAGCTTCTCGCCGGGTTTCAGGTCGTCCGGATCGTCCAGATAGAATTTGCGTCCGGTCGCCTCGTCCAGGGCCGCGATGCTCGGCATGTTGTCTCTCCCATCACGTTCACCTGGCCGCTTGGCGCGGCGCTGTTGGGCGAAACTGATGCGGCGAGGGCGCCCGGACGGCAAGCGGATATTTTACGATCGCGTACAATTCACCGGCAGCTCTGGGGCCTCGAAGGGCTCGCGCAAAAAGCCGGGCTCTGTTACAGCGCGGGTCATGAGCAGGGTTCGTCTTAGGATTCGAATTAACCGCCCGGCGTGACGCCGTCGGAAAAGCGGCGCGCGCCGGGTTGTCCGCGCATTTGTTCGAACCCATGCTGGAGCCGATCATGGCCCCCCCCGATTCCGATACGACAACTGCCCGCGACTATCGCGAGACCGTCTTCCTGCCTGAAACGCCGTTTCCCATGCGCGCCGGCCTGCCGAAAAAGGAGCCGGAAATCCTGGCCCGCTGGGCCGAGCAGGATCTCTACCATGCACTGCGCAAACGGCGGCAGGCCGCTGGCGCGCCGCTCTTCGTGCTGCACGACGGGCCGCCCTACGCCAACGGCGCCATCCACATCGGCCACTCTCTGCAGAAGCTCTTGAAGGACTTCGTCGTCCGCTCACGCTTCCTGCTGGGCTACGACGTTGACTACCTGCCCGGCTGGGACTGCCATGGTCTGCCGATCGAGTGGAAGGTCGAGGAGGACCTGCGCGCCAGGAACCGGCGCAAGGAAGACATGTCCAAGGCCGAGTTCCGTGCCCTGTGCCGCGCAGAGGCCGGTCACTGGATCGGCGTGCAGATGGACGGCTTCAAGCGGCTGGGCGTGATCGGTGACTGGGGGCGGCGCTATTCCACGATGGACTTCGCCAGCGAGGCGACGATCGTAGCCGAGTTCCACAAGTTCGTCGCTTCGAACCAGCTCTACCGCGGCTCCAAGCCGGTGATGTGGAGCCCGGTCGAGCGCACCGCCCTGGCCGACGCCGAGATCGAGTACCACGACCATGTGTCGCCGACGGTATGGGTGAAGTTTCCGGTGCTGGAGGGCTCGGATGCGGCCCTGGGCGCCTCCGTGGTGATCTGGACGACCACGCCCTGGACGATTCCTGCCAACCGCGCCATCCAATATAGCCAGGACATCGCCTACTCGGTCTATGTGGTCGAGGCGATCAATACCGACCTGGCCTTCG
>DASQSO010000511.1:0-6460 GCA_035642335.1 Caulobacteraceae bacterium | reverse complement strand
TTCGGGCCCTCCGCGTGGGGCAAAAGCGCCTTCAGCCGCTCGGCGTATTCGATCGGGAAGACCTGGTCTTCCGGCGCCCAGATCAGCTGGATCGGGATCCCGGACAGGTCTGGCAGCCGGGACTCGATCATCGCCATGTCGGCCCAGCCCCGGTCGCCGGGCTTCAGCGGGATCGAGCGCGGCCAGGTCAGGGTGACGATCTCGGAGTCGCGCTCGTCATAGACGTGGTGATAGCCGGCCGCCTCGACCTCGGTCATGCCGCGCCTTGTGGTGCGCGACGGGCCGCCGTGGGAGAGCACCTTCAGCCGCTTCATGAAAAACTGACCGAGGATCGGCGCGTGCCAGCTGGTCCAGGGCCGGGCCGAGGTGTGGAACTGGCCACGGTAGCCGGTGTCCAGCCAAGTGTTCATCAAGGTCAGCGCCGCTAGCCGGTCCAACCGTTGCAAGGCCGCGCCGACGCCTTGCGGACCGCCCCAATCCTGGCCGACCACGGCGAAACCGCGCAGGTCCAACTGGTCGATCAGCGAGACCAGATCGGCGATATGGTGGGCGAGGCTGTAGGCCGCGTCATATCGCGGCTTGTCGGAATAGCCGGCGCCGATGCAGTCCGGCGCGACCACCCGGTAGCCCGCGCCGGTCAGCGGGCCGACGAAGTCGCGATAGAGGAAGGACCAGGTCGGATTGCCATGCAGCAGAAGCACGGGCCGGGCGTCTTTCGGACCTTCATCCAGATAGGCCATGCGCCGGCCGTTCACCCGCAGGCTGGACTGCGTCCAGGGATACATGGATTTCAGCCAATCGGGTTTTTCCAACATTCGGCGTTCTCGGGCGACCGTCCTGGGTTCGAGGAAGACACTTGGACCGCCAGCGGGGCTTCGGCAATGCGGCCGCGTCGAGCTTGGCCAAATTTCGCCATGAAGCCGGCGCCAGACTGCGGATGGGGGCGCGCCTGCAACGAGGATGCTTCCCTTGTCGGTACGTCAACTTCGCGCCATCGCGCGGCCGTGGGCCCCGATCGCCCTCACCGCCTGTGTGTCGCTGATGACCACCGGTGTGGCTGGCGCCGCGCGGCTGCATTGCGTGATCCCCGGCGGCAGGCAGGTGGCGCCCAAAATCACCGCTATCCTGGGCGAGTCAGACTTCGTCATCGACACCGATAGTCTGACCTCCAACGACTGGGCCAAGTGGTCGATCCGGGGGCGGCCGCTGGCGCTGTGGCTTGGGCCGGATTCCGTGGCGGAGACTCGCGGCGGGATGGTCCGCATATCGCGCTCGGCCAAGCTCGAACGGCCGCGGCTGCTGCGCGCCGAGCTCGGCCTCGATCGCCAGGACCTGCCCGCGGAAACCGGCGCGGCCCTCACCATCGACCTGGCGACGGGCCGGGCGGAGATCGACCAGCATGTGACGCTTGGCGCCGATGTGACCCGCTGGGCATGGGAGGGGTCTTGCCGCGCCGCACCCTAGGCTACAAGGGCGCGATGCCAGGGCGATGCGCCGGTCTATCTGGACGACTAACCGCCGCGGGCGATGAACCAACCGTTCTTGAAGCCCTCGGCGACCTTGCCGTAGACGAAGCGATCACCGTCGGGGCTCGTAAGGCTCCCGCCCGCGGCGGCAAGCACCGCATGGCCGGCGGCGATGTCCCATTCCATGGTCGTGCCATGGCGCGGATAGAGGTCGGCGCCGCCCTCGGCGATGACACAGAGCTTGATCGAGGAATCCATCGCCTGGCGCTCGGTGAAACCGTAGCGGGCCTCCAAGGCTTCGAGCTGTTCGGGCTTCAGCGTGTGGCTGGTCAGGGCCAGCACATGGGCCGGGTCGCGCGGGCGCACCTGGATCGGGTGGCCGCCGCGCTCGCCCACCTGACGCTTCAGCGCGCCGCCGCTTCCCGTGAACCAGACCTCGCCGGTAGCCGGGGCCGCGACCGCGCCGGCGACGGGGAAACCGTCCTGAACGAGGCCGATATTGACGGTGAAGTGGGCCTCTCCGCGCACGAAGGCCTTGGTGCCGTCAAGCGGGTCGATGAGGAAGAAGCGCTGGGCGATCTTGGTCGGCGCGCCGGATGTGCTGACCGTCTCCTCGGCCACGGTCGGAATGTCCGGAAAGGCGCGCGTGAGCGCCTCCAGGATCAGAGCCTCGCCGCGCTGGTCGGCGGCGGTGACCGGGCTCTCGTCGCTCTTGGTCTCGACGGTTAGCCCGGTGCGCCAGAGCGGCAGGATGAGCGCGCTGGCCGCCTCGACGATTTCGGCCAGCCGCGCGCCAACATCCGCATCGCTCATGATCGCGCCATTCCTTGGCCAGTTTCGGGGTTCATGGCGGCGTGTCTGGCATGGCGGCCCGGTTTGCGAAAGCGACAAATCAGGCCAGGGTCGGGCCAGACAGAGAGGCCCGCGGCACAGCGCGATGAACGACAACCAGCCTTCCCGCCTCGCCCATGCGCCGACGCCGCCGCGGCCCTACGAGCTGGCCGCGCACCTGGCCGCGCGGCTGTGCCACGACTTCATCAGCCCGGCTGGCGCGATCATGTCGGGGCTGGACCTGTTGAACGACCCGGACGCCCAGGACATGCGCGACGACGCGCTGCGCCTGATCGCCGCGTCGTCCGAGAAGCTGGTCGCCCTCCTGGCCTTCGACCGGGTGGCCTTCGGCGCCTCGGCGGCGGCCGAGGCCTTCGACGTGCGCGAACTGGAGAGGCTGACGCGCGACGTCTACGCCCACGGACGCGCCGAGTTGGATTGGGCGGTCGACGGCGAAAGCCTCGCCAAGCCGGTGGCGCGGGTGCTGCTCAACCTGGCGCAGATCGGCGCCGGGTTGCTGCCGACCGGCGGCACGGCGCGGCTGACGGTGACGGCCGAACCCGAGGAAACCGAGGTTTGCGTGCGCGCCGAGGGCGCCAAGGTGAGGCTGCGGCCGGAAGTGGCCGATGGCCTGGCGGGCCTGCCGTTGGGGGACGGGCTAGGCGGCCACTGGGTCCAGGCCTACTATCTGAAGGGTCTGGTCGACGCCGCCGACGGCGCGCTTGAGATCGAGACGGCCGAGACCGTGATCACCGTCCGCGCGCGACTGCGGACCCTCTTGGGTTGATTTCTCCCTGAGCCCATACGGCTCCTTAACCTAGCCGCGCGAGAAAGGGGGGCCGGTAAGGAGCTGTCGCGCCCGTGAAAACGTGTCTGGTCGTCGATGACAGCCAGGTGATCCGCAAGGTCGCCCGCCGCATCCTAGAGGATCTGGGCTTCGAGACCGCCGAGGCGTCCGACGGGGTGGAGGCGATCGCCTGGTGTCGCACCGCCATGCCCCAGGCCATCCTGCTGGACTGGAACATGCCGGCGATGGACGGGCTGACCTTTCTGCGCGAGCTGCGCGGGGAGCCCGACGGCCACCAGCCGGTGATTGTCTTCTGCACGGCCGAGAACGACATGGAGCACATCGTCGCGGCCCTGGACGCCGGCGCGGACGAATACATCATGAAGCCCTTCGACGGCGACATCCTGGAGGCCAAGCTCACCGCGGCGGGCCTGGTCTCATGAGGCCGGAGGATGTCGAGACGATCCGCATCCTGGTCCATGCCCGCTCGGGCGTGGTGATCGACCCGGTCAAGACCTATCAGATCGAGACGCGGCTGGCGCCGGTGGCGCGCCGGGCCGGGTTCGCCAGCGTGCCCGACATGGTGCGGGCGATTCGCGTGCGGCGCGACGAAAAGCTGATGTGGGCGGCGACCGAAGCCCTGGCTAGCGGCGAGACCTGCTTCTTCCGCGACCGCGTCCCCTACGCCCAGTTCCGCGATGAGATCCTGCCCAAGCTGGCGGCCAGTCGCGGCGAGCGGCCGATCCGCATCTGGAGCGCCGCCTGCGCCACCGGCCAGGAGCCCTATTCGCTGGCCATGATCATCGACGACGAGCGGTCGAAGTGGCCGGGCGCGCGCGTCGAGCTGTTCGGCTCGGACATCTCCGAGCGTGCGCTCGAAAAGGCGCGGAGCGGCCTCTACACCCCGTTCGAGGTGCAGCGCGGCCTGCCGATCCGGCTGCTGGTGCGACATTTCGAGAAGGTGGGCGAGATGTGGGCTCTCAGCCCCCGCATCCGGCAGATGGTGCGCTGGCGGCGGATCAACCTGCTGGCCGACCCGCGCGGCCTTGGCCAGTTCGACGTGATCTTCTGCCGCAACGTGATTTCCGGCTTCGACGAGCCGACCCGGCGCCGCGTGCTGGACCAGCTGGCCCGCGCCCTGCCCGAGGATGGCCGGCTGGTGCTGGGCTTCGACGAGACCGTCTCCGGCGTCGCCGAGGCCCTGGCGCCGGTTCCCGGCCACCGCGGCGTCTACGCGCCCGCCCCGGCCCGCATCGCCGCCTAGGCGAGCCCACGCGCCGCCAGCGCGCATCGGAGCGCGGGCGCGGAAGGTCCATGGCGAGACGGTGTCGACGATTGCCCAGAGGAAAGGATGGCTAGCGTAGTTTGTTGTTGTTGTGGTGGTGGTGGTCGCCAGCCATCCTTGCCTCTGGGCAATCGGGACTTGTGAACGCCTCCGGACTCACGAGACCGAGGGCGTCGGGCGCGACGAACGCCTCGCCTGTCGCGCGTCCAGCCAGGCGCATCGCGCGACGCGAACCGTGATCAACCCGGTCGGCGGTCATGACCGCGCCGCCCGAGTTCAACCGCACTGCATCGCCCGCCCGGCTTTCCACGCCTCGCCAGCCGCCAGAGTACCCGACCGCCGCCGCCCGGACGCGCGCTGCAGACGCGCTGTCCGAACGGATCGATCGACCGATGCTGTGACGGTTGAACATGCGAGAGAGTTAAGCACGCGGCGAAGGGGTGTCAGGGATTTCCTGAACGAACCGGGGACGCGACCCTGACCGGACCTGTTCCGACGCGCAGGCGAACGCGACCGACGTTGACTCTTCTCGGTACTTGGGACTGTCCGGTTCCGGGCGATTGGGTCCTCGGCGCAATACCGGCCGGTTAGATGTCCAAACAGTGGACGCGGGGAAGGTCTCAACGGGGAAGACTCCATGGGTTGCGGATAGCGATGCGTTTCGACTCCGCAACCGCGTTGTTCTTGAAGCGGGCGTCGGCCGAAGAAACCGGCGCTCATCGGATTTTCGGCGGTACGCTATATTTATTACACGAGACCGACCATAGACATTCATGATCGTTGAAAAAGTTGACAGGCACGGTCGAGCGTGCGTTCATCGATGCCAGGGAGGGGCCCATGAGCGAGACAGCGACCCTGGCCGCGGCGGGCGCCGCCGCGGCTGTCGACGAGGTTTATGTGCGGCGCGCGCTGGAGCGGGCGGACATGAATGCGCTGCGGCTGGCGCTGTACCAGCAGACGCGCGATCCGGCGCTCGCCGCCATGCCGGTGGTGCGGCACACCCGCGAGGGCAGCCCGTTCGAGACCCTGATGGTCGCACTGGACGCGCACGCGGCGCTGAAGGACAAGGCCGTCGCCTGGCTGCTCTCCGCCGACCGGCATCGGTCGGTGACGCCCAGTAAGGCGGAAGCGGCGGCGATGATGCAGCTCTTTTCCGGCGAGCCGCTGAGCCAGGCGCACATCGACTACGGCTGGGAGGACCTGGCCTTCGAGGGCTTTCCGCGCGCCGCCGCGTGGCGCAACCGGCCGCCGAAAGAGCTGATCGACGGGGTCAAGGTCACCATCATCGGCGCCGGCTTCAGCGGCCTGCTCGCCGGCATCCAGTTCGACCTGCTAGGCATCGATTTCCGCATCATCGAGCGCCAAGCCGGCATCGGCGGCACCTGGTTCCTGAATCAGTATCCGGAAGCGCGGGTCGACATCACCAGCTTCCTCTACCAGTTCAAGTTCGAGAAGGATTATCCTTGGCGCAACCACTACGCGACACAAGCCGAGCTGCAAGAATATCTCGACTACATCATCGACAAGTACGACCTGCGCCGCCGCATCCAGCTGGATACCAAGGTTTCGTCCGCGCATTGGGATCAGGACCGCAAGCTGTGGTCGCTGGCGATCGACGGGCCGGATGGGCCTGAGACCCTCGAGAGCCAGTTCGTGGTCTCCGCCAGCGGCCTCTTCAGCACCCCGGTGCTGCCCGAGATCGAAGGCATCGAGCGGTTCAAGGGCAAGATGTTCCACACCACCGCGTGGGACCATTCCTACGATTACACGGGCAAGCGGGTGGCGGTGGTCGGCACCGGCTCGACCGGCTCGCAGCTGGCGCGCGGGGTCGCCGAAAAGGCAAGGTCGCTGACCATCTACCAGCGCTCGCCGAAATGGCTGAGCCGGGTGGCCAATTATCGCCACGCGGTCTCAGCTGAGGAGCGCTGGCTGTTCGACGCCATGCCCGGCTACGTCAACTGGTACTGCTACGGCCTGCACCTGGCGGCGCTGCAGATGGACGCTTTCCACGACGTCGACCGCGCCTGGCAGGCCGCGGGCGGCGTCATCAACGAGAAGAACGATGTGCTGCGCGCCAACTTCAAGCGCTAC
>DASQSO010000510.1:0-6195 GCA_035642335.1 Caulobacteraceae bacterium | reverse complement strand
GGGGTCCATGGACACGGGGGGCGGCCTCGTCACTCTATTCGAAAGCAATCACACCAGTTGCACGCTGGCGGCGCCAGGGTTCCGTCGGGCTATCTTGTCGCGGCCCCTCGCGGCGGCTACGCCTGACCGCTCAGGCTGACGCGGAGTCCTCGCTAAGTGAAGCACATCCTGGAAGAACTCGAACGCCGGCGCGCCCAGGCGCGGGCCGGCGGCGGCGAGCGGCGCATCGCCGCCCAGCACGCCAAGGGCAAGCTCACCGCGCGCGAGCGCATCGACGTGCTGCTGGACGAGGGCTCGTTCGAGGAGTTCGACATGTTCGTCGAACACCGCGCGACCGATTTCGGCATGGCCGACAACAAGATCGCCGGTGATGGGGTGGTCACCGGCTGGGGGACCATCAACGGGCGCCCCGTCTTCGTCTTCTCCAAGGATTTCACGGTCTTCGGCGGCTCTCTTTCCGGCGCGCACGCCAAGAAGATCGTCAAGCTCTATGAACAGGCGGCCAAGGTGGGCTCGCCGATCATCGGCCTCTACGACGCCGGCGGCGCCCGCATCCAGGAAGGCGTCGAGGCCCTGGCCGGCTATGCCGACATCTTCCTGCTCAACACCCTCTGCTCCGGGGTCATTCCGCAGATCGCGGTGATCATGGGCCCGTGCGCCGGCGGCGATGTCTATTCGCCGGCGATCATGGACTTCATCTTCATGGTCAAGGACACCAGCTACATGTACGTGACCGGCCCCGACGTGGTCCGGACCGTGACCAACGAGGACGTCAGCCACGAGGAACTGGGCGGCTACCGCGTTCACGCCCTGAAGTCCGGCGTCGCCGACGGGGCGTTCGAGAACGACCTGGAGACCCTGAACCAGGTCCGCCGGCTGGTGGATTTCCTGCCGCTGTCCAACCGCGAGAAGCCGCCCCACCGGGCAAGCTACGACGATCCCGAGCGCGAGGAGCCCTCGCTGGACACCCTGGTCCCGGCCAACCCCAACAAGCCCTACGACATGAAGGAGCTGATCTTCAAGGTCGTCGACGAGGAAGACTTCTTCGAGATTGCAAAAGATTGGGCCAGGAACATCGTCTGCGGCTTCGGACGCATCGGCGGCGAGCCTGTCGGCATCGTCGCGAACCAGCCACAGACCCTGGCGGGCGTCCTGGACATCGACGCGGCGCGCAAGGGCGCCCGGTTCGTACGCTTCTGCGACGCCTTTTCCGTCCCGCTAGTCACCTTCGTCGATGTGCCGGGCTTCATGCCGGGCACGCGGCAGGAGCAGGGCGCGCTGATCAAGCACGGGGCCAAGCTTCTGTTCGCCTTTGCCGAGGCGACGGTGCCGAAGATCACCTTGATCACCCGCAAAGCCTACGGCGGCGCCTATGACGTGATGAGCTCCAAACACATCCGCGGCGACATCAACTACGCCTGGCCCACCGCCGAGATCGCGGTCATGGGGGCCAAGGGCGCCGTCGAGATCATCTTCCGCGCCGACACGAACAATCCCGAGGCGATCGCCGCGCGCGAGGCGGAGTACAAGGACCGGTTCGCCAACCCCTTCGTCGCCGCCAGCCTCGGCTATATCGACGACGTCATCATGCCCAGCGAAACGCGCCGCCGCATCGCCAGGGCGCTGAAAAGCCTGAAGGGAAAGAAGCTCGAGAACCCCTGGAAAAAGCATGACAACATCCCGCTCTGAGGGGCGGCGTCCAGGTCGAGCACGGCGCTGTGATCGGGGCCGCCGCCATGGTCATGCGCGACATCGCGCCCTACGCGATCGCCGTCGGCAACCCAGCGACGGTGATCCGGCTGCGCTTCAGCGAGAAGGTCGTCGAACTGCTGCTGAAGATCGCCTAGTGGGACTGGTCCGCCCAGGAGGTCATCGACCGGCGCGAGTTCTTGTATGAGCCGGTCGAAGCGTTCGTCGAGCGGTTCGGCTGAGCGAAGCTAGAGGTGGTCGCCGCGAAGCAGCGGATCGGGCAGCTTGTCGCCGTCGGCGACGAAACTCAGCGACACCGAGTTGATGCAATAGCGCAGCCGGGTCGGCGGTGGGCCATCCGGGAAAACGTGGCCCTGGTGGCTGTCGCAACGGGCGCAGCGCGTCTCGACGCGCACCATGCCGTAGCTGACATCCCTGATGGCCTTCACATGCGCCTCGTCGATCGGCGCATAGAAGCTCGGCCAGCCGGTGCCGCTCTCGAACTTGGTCTTGGCGCGAAAGAGCGGCAGGCCGCACAGCCGGCAGCAATAGACCCCGTCGGCCTTGTTGCTCAGCAAGCCGCCGCAGAACGGCGCCTCTGTGCCGTGGTGCAGCAGCACCTCGGCCTCTTCGGGCGTCAGGTCGGCTTCGAGCCGCTTCAGTTGGTCCGCCGACGGCGGCGTCAGATCGAAGCCGGAGGCCGAGCGGACGGGGGAAGCAGCTGTGTCGGTCATGGCCGTCAATCTAAGCTTTCCTCGATGCGTTTTCCAGGGTCGCCAAACGGCCCTGGGCGGGGCTGGCCGTCGCTTAGGCAAGTCTCTTCCGGCCGCTCGATTCCGGCCCTAGATTGCGCCCCGACCACCGAAGGGGCGCGAGACGGGCATGAACGGCGGCCAGATCGACTGGCGGGAGCTCTTCCTGTCCGCGGACGGGAGGCTCCCGCGCACGCCTTTTCTGATCGGTTGCGCGATCCTGATCGCCATCACGGCGCTCTATGAGGCGCTGGTGGGCCCGGTCGGCCACTGGCTGACCGGGCTGGTCGTCTACCCGGCGGTCCTCTATGGCGGCGTCTGCGTGGTCTCCAAGCGGCTGCACGACCGTGGCCGCTCCGGCTGGTGGGCGGCGCTGATTCTGTTCGCCGTCGCCGTGGTCTGGCCGCACCCTGCTGGCTTCTTCGATTTCCTGCTGATGCTGGTGCTGATCTGGGCCGCGATCGAGCTGGGGGTCATGGACAGCGAGCAGGGCGCCAACCGCTACGGGCCCAATCCCTTGCGGCCGATCTCCGTCTAAGGGCCGGGCGGCGGCGACGGCTCGGTGGAACCGAAAACCCGCTCGAAGCTCGCCTTCAGCGCCGCGTCGGCTTCGGCCATGCTCACCGGCAGGCCGAGGCCGACCAGGCTGGTGACGCCGCGATCGGCGATGCCGCAGGGCACGATGCCGGCGAAATGCTCCAGGTCCGGCTCGACGTTCAGGCTGATCCCATGGAAGGAGACCCAACGGCGCAGGCGAACGCCGATGGCCGCGATCTTGTCCTCGCGGCTGGGCGAGCCGTGCTCGATCCAGACCCCGACCCGGCCGGGGCGCGCCTGGCCCTGGACGTTGAAGGCGGCCAGGGCGTCGATGATCCAGGCCTCGAGCGCCGCGACGAAGGCGCGGACATCCTTCCGCCTGGCGCCGAGATCCAGCATCACATAGGCCACCCGCTGGCCGGGACCGTGATAGGTGAACTGGCCGCCGCGCGAACTCTTGAACACCGGAAACCTGTCGGGCGCCAGCAGGTCGGCGGGCCTGGCCGAGACCCCGGCGGTGTAGAGCGGCGGATGTTCGAGCAGCCAGACCAGTTCGCCGGCGCGGCCCTCCGCGATCGCCGCGGCGCGCGCCTCCATGGCCTCGACGGCCGTCTCGTAGCCCACCCGGCCGGGCGACACCGCCCAGCCGGCCGCGCCGGCGTCCGCGCGCTGAAATAAGTGCGGCGGGCAAACCGCTCCGCTTAATGACCGGCCAAGCATGATGACTGCAATGTGGCCCCAGGAGCGGTCAAGACAATGGCTGGCGCGTAGCGGCTCCTTCGTAAGCCCTCCCGCTAGCGACGGAAGTGCCGATAGCGGCCGTAGTAGCCGCCCCAGTAGGGATAGACGCCGGCATAGAAGCCCGGCCCATAGCCGTACGGGCCGTAGGCATAGGGACCGTAGCCATAACCGTAGTAGGGACGATAACCGTACCCGTAGCCGTAATACGGCCGGTGCCAGTATCCCCAAGGTCGCGCCTGCGCGGGCGTCGCCGAAACGGCGATCGCCCCAGCTAAGGTGGAGGCCGCAAGGGCGGCCAGAATGAACTTTTTCATTGGATGCTCCTCTGCGATCTTGCGAGCGATCGAACGGAAGCCCCTCCGATCGTTATCCACCAAGTCACTCTGAACAGCGGAGTAGCGGTCGAAACCTGAACCGATGCTGACTAAACACGTCAGGTCCATGATCGATCCAAGGATGGGGCCGTCGGGTTCACTGACCGCCAATCGATCCGATCAGCCGGCCTTGCGCCTTTTCCTGGGCGTCGAACTGGGATTTGCGGAAATTCTCGCGCGCGCCGGTGGCGATCCCGAACTCCATCAGCCGGTCGCCCGCCGGGGTATAGGCCGGCCACGCCGGCGCGCCCGAGCAGGTCGGAACGCCTGTCTTGGCGAAGGCAACCCAGCAGGAGTGCATCACCCTGGCTAGCGCGCGGTCGTCGTCGACGATTTCGCTGGCGTAGTTTGGAATGCCCATCTGGCTGTCGAACACGTAGGGGTTTTCCGAGGTGTGGTTGGCCCCCGGAATCTTGCCGCGGCGGACCACCCGCACATAGGAGAAATAGTAGAGCCAGGCCGGCGCCTTTGCCGAAGCCCTGGCGGCGATCCAGCGCGCCGGCGCGCCCATGGCGCTATCGGTGAACATGGCCTGGGCCAGCTTGGCGTCGTCGCCGGCGTCGGCGGCATAGGCGGCCTTGGTCTCGGGCGAAGCGGCGGCCAGATAGCCGGCGTAGCCGCTTGGCGGCAGCAGCGAGGCCTCCCAGCTGTTCGAGCCGATGATCAGCGGCACGGGCGCCTGATCGCCATGCGCGAAGCCCTGGGTGGCGTTTTCGCTGATCAACCGGCCATCGACGATCGGGTTGAAGCGACCGTGCGCCCCAACCAGGGTCTCGACCGGCAGAGCACGCAGCTGGTCGGCGGTGGCGTTCTCGGGCAGGCCAAGCGTCTTGGCCAGCGCCACGCCGTCGGCCTCGGCAGCCGCCAGAGTCACCGGCGCGCTCCAGCCGCCGCCCGACTGGATGGTGGCCTTGGCGAACAGCCCGCGCGCCGCCGGCGTCGTCATCAGGGTCAGCGTGTCCCAGCCGCCGGCGGACTCGCCGAAGATGGTCACGTTGTCGGGGTCGCCGCCGAAGGCCTTGATGTTGCGCCTCACCCATTTCAGCGCCGCGATCTGGTCCATGGTCCCGTAGGAGCCGAGGGGTTCCTTCGGGCCAGCCGCCCTGGTCAGGGCCGGATGGGCGAAAAAGCCGAACGGCCCCAGCCGGTAGTTGACCGAGACCAGGATTACCCCGTCGCGGGCGAAGGCGGTTCCGTCGTTCGGTGCGATGGAATTTGCCCCGGCGGTGTTGCCGCCGCCGAAGAGCCACACCATCACCGGCGCCTTGTGGACGCTCACCGGCGCGAATACGTTCAGGTTCAGGCAGTCCTCGGAGATCGGCCCGGCATAGCCGCCGCCGTTCGGGCGCCCCGCCGGATCGACCACCTGCGGGCAGGCGGGCCCATAGGCCGAGGCGTCGCGCACGCCGGTCCAGGACGCGGGGCCTTGCGGCGGCTTCCAGCGCAGCGGGCCGACTGGCGGCGCGGCGAACGGAACGCCCTTGAACACCTCGACCGCGCCATTGGCCTGTCCGGCGACGATCCCGGTGTCGACCTGCACATCGACCTCGGCCGCGTGGGCGGCTGAGCCGAGCGTCAGGGCGAGAAGTGTTGCGGCGATCCGTCGAAGCATAAGCCGTCCCCCCCAAGGGTTTGCGCCCTTATAGAACGCGGTCAGGACAGCGTCATGACCGCATCAGGCGTCCTTGACCCGCACCCGCGCGCCCGCTGGGCGAAGGCCCAGCCGGGCGGCGACCCGGCGTGACGAGGCGTTGGTCAGGCGCGTGCTGTAGATCAGCTCGCGGCCTTCCAGGCTTTTCAGCGACGACCAGCCGGCGGTCGCGGCCGCCGCGAAGCCGCGGCCTCTGAACCCGGGAAAGGTGAAGACGCCGATCTCCGCGCCGCTCTGTGCGAGATTGGTTGCAAAGGCCATGGCGGCGATGTCGTCGCCGTCCAGCGCGACGCACCAGGGCCACCAGAATTCGCCGAGGTCGAGGAACCCGGCCTCGATCAGGGACCGCGGCAGGCCATCGTTCGTCAGTCGCGCTAAAAAGGCCTCGCCCGCGGCCGTGTCGGATGAGACCAGGGTCGCCGCGTGTCCATAGGCGTGGCCGTTCGGCAGC
>DASQSO010000509.1:0-7790 GCA_035642335.1 Caulobacteraceae bacterium | reverse complement strand
ATAGGCGCCCTCGCCGAAATAGACCCGGTTCAGATAGAGGGAGAGAATCTGCTTCTTGGTGAACTTGTGCTCCAGCCAGACCGCCAGCACCAGTTCCTGAGCTTTGCGCCGTGGGGTTTGGTCCGGCGTCAGGAAAAGGTTGCGGGCCAGTTGCTGGGTGATGGTCGAGGCGCCCTGCACGGTATGGCCGGCGCGCACATCGGCGACGGCGGCCCTGGCTATGCCCAGCAGGTCGAAGCCAAAATGCTGGTAGAAGCGCTGGTCCTCGATCGAGACGAAGGCCGCCGGTACATAGGGCGGCAGATCGTCCAGATCGACGGGAGGCGAAAACTGGCTGCCGCGCACGGCGACCTGAGATCCTGACCGGTCGAGATAGGAGACCGATGGCTGGCGCTTGACGTCGAAAATCTTCGAGGTGTCCGGCAGGTCAATGGCGAAGACGGCGAAGAAGGCGACGATGCCGATCAGGACCCAGACCCCGGCCACCAGGGTCCAATAGGCTAGGCTGCCGAGCAGCGAGCGCCCGCGCCGGGGCGGCGTGGACGGTTCACCGCCGGAACGACCGCCCCGGCCTGGCCCCCGACCCTGCCCGTTCGCCATGCCTCTATCGTCTCCGTGGGACGCGCCAGGCTCGCGCCGCCGCGGGGTTTCTTAGCGAAAGCGATTGAATCGCGCGAGGAGATTGCAAGGCCCGCGCGGCGCGCTAGGTTCGACGCCCGACGACGCCAAGAGGGCCGTTTCGATGATTGACGCCAGGGCTGGACTGATCCTAACGGCGGCCTTGACGCTCACCGCCTGCGCCAGTTCCAGCGCGCCGCCGGAAACCTGGAGCGGCGGTGATCCGACCCATCTGGCGGCGGACCAGGCCGCCTGTCGCAACGAAGCGGCCACGCTCGACGTCAACGATCCCTCGACCTATTCGGACCCGCGCTACGGTTCGACCAGCGCCCTGGCCGAGGCCGTCGGCAGGGACAATCCCCTCGCCGATCGCGGCGCGATCGTGCGCCAGGCCGCTTTCGAGACCTGCATGAACGACAAGGGCTGGCGTTCGTCGCAATAGAACCCATCTCGTTGTGGCCGGCGCTGGGCTCGGCCATAAGCCGTCGGTGGACGCGATTCCCCTCATCGATGAAGCCCGCGACCGGCTCCGCCGCACCTTCGGCCATGCCGATTTTCGGGGGCTGCAGGCCGAGGTGATCGGCGAGGTCCTGGCCGGCCGCAACGCCATGGCCGTGCTGCCCACCGGCGGCGGCAAGAGCCTCTGCTATCAGATCCCCGCCCTGGTAAGGCCGGGCCTTGGCCTGGTCGTCTCGCCGCTGATCGCGCTGATGGCCGACCAGGTGGCGGCGCTGACCCAGTCCGGCGTCGCCGCGGCCCGGCTCGACTCCGCCATTGATCCGGCGGAACGGCGCGAGACCTGGGCCAGGATCGAGGCCGGCGAACTCGATATCCTCTATCTGTCGCCCGAGGGCCTGATGCAGCCGGCCATGCTGGAGCGCTTAAGCCAACTCGACCTCGCTCTGGTCGCGATCGACGAGGCCCACTGCGTCAGTCAGTGGGGCCACGATTTCCGGCCCGAATACCGCATGCTGGGGCAGCTCGCTTCGCTCTTCCCGCGCACGCCGCGCCTAGCGGTGACCGCCACGGCCGATGCCCGCACTCGTGAGGACATCAAGGCCGAACTCAAGCTGACCGACGCCCGCGAATTCGTCGACAGTTTCGCCCGCCCCGAACTGATCCTCCGGGCCGAGCGCAAGCAGGGCAAGTCCGACAGGCGGGTCATTGAGCTGGTGACCCAGAGGCCCGGCCGCGCCGGGGTGGTTTATACCGGCAGCCGCGACGGCGCCGACGCCCTGGCCGCCAGCCTGCGCGAGGCTGGCGCCCATGCGTTGGCTTATCACGCCGGCCTGGACGCCTCGGTGCGCAAATCGCGGCTGATGGAGTTCCTGGCCGCCGACGACGCGGTGATGGTGGCGACCATCGCCTTCGGCATGGGCATCGACAAGGCCGACGTCCGCTTCGTCATCCATGCCGATCCGCCCGCCTCGATCGAGGCCTATTGGCAGGAGATCGGCCGCGCCGGCCGTGACGGCGACCCCGCCGAGGGCATCACCCTCTATGGCCCCGCCGACCTGAACTGGGCGCTGCGGCGTATCTCGGGTCGCGACGTCGCCGACGAGGTGCGCCAGGCGCAGACCCGCAAGGCGCGCCAGCTCTACGCCATGCTTGAGGGCATGGGCTGTCGCGCCGCGGCTGTCCGGCGCTATTTCGGCGAGACCGAGGTCGAGCCCTGCGGTCAGTGCGACCTCTGCCTTAGCCCCCCCGTCGCGGTCGACGTCAGCGAGGGCGCGCGCAAGGCGCTGGCGGCCGTGCACCGGCTGGGCGGCCGTTTCGGACGTGGCCGGGTGGTCGACCACCTGCTGGGCAAGACCAAGGAGCCCAGCGCGTTCGAAGCCGGGCTGTCCACCTTCGGCGTCGGCAAGGAGTTCAGCCCCGCCGGCTGGCGCGACCTGATCGACCAACTGCTGTTCGAGGGATTGGCGCGCGAGGACCCCAATGACGGTCGCCCGCTACTGGCCTTGGGCGACGGCGAGGCCGTGCGCGCGGTTTATCGCGGCGAGCGGACGGTGAAGCTGCGCCGCGCGCCCGAGGCCCACGACCCCACCACCCGTTCGGGCCGGCCGCGTCGACGCCGCGGCGGCGAGCCCCTGGGCGTGCCGGAGAGCGACATGACGCTGTTCGACGCCCTGCGCGCCTGGCGGCGCGAGGCGGCGGCGCGCCAGGGTGTGCCGCCCTATGTCATCTTCCACGACCGCACCCTGGCCGAGATCGCCCGGCTCAGGCCTCGAACGCCCGGCGCGCTGGCCAGTGTCGGCGGCGTCGGCCAGGCCAAGCTGGATCATTATGGCGAGGCGGTGTTGGCGATCGTCGCCGGCCGCGAACCCTAGAAGGTCAGCGAGGATCGCCCCGAACCCCGCCCCTCCCCGCGGAAGCGGGGACCCAGGCCTTTTGTTTTCAGCCTTGGCTGTCCGGCCAAGCTCAAAAGTATTGAACCACGAAAAACACGAACCTACACGAACGTTCAGCGTCACCGCACGGTCCAGATTGGCGCCGTTCGTGTTCGTTCGTGTTTTTCGCGGTTGAATAAATCTGGTTTCCCGCCTTCGCGGGAGTGACAGGATGAAAACTCAGACTTTCGTCGCCTCCAGCCAGTCGGCCGAGCGCATCTCCTCGAGGCGCGAGGCGGTGCGTTGGAAGTCGAAGGCTTCGCCGCCGGCGGGGTAGAGGGCTTCGGGCTCCGCCGCCGCCAGCACCACCAGCCGCGCGTGGGCCTCGTAAAGGGCGTCGATCAGCATGATGAAGCGGCGCGCCTGGTCGCGCTTTTCCGGGGTCAGTAGCGGGACCGCCTCCAGCAGCACGGTGTGGAAGCGCGCCGCGATGGCCAGATAGTCCCGCGGCCCCAGCATGGCCCCGCAGAGGCTGGCGAATGAGGCGCGCAGCAGGCCGCCGCTGGCGTGGGGCAGCCGCAGGCGCCGGCCCAGCACATCGAGGGTCGCGCCGGTCTCCTCGCCGCCGTCCAGCAGGCTGGTCCAGAGCGCGTCGAACCGCGCCTCGTTGTCCGGATCTATGGGCTGAAAATAGACGCCGGCGCTGCGCAGCCGATCCAGCCGATAGTCCAGCGGCCCGCCGACGTTCACCAACTCCATCCGCTCGTTCAGCATGGCGATGAAGGGCAGGAAGAGCTGGCGGTTCAGTCCATCCTTGTAGAGGTCGTCGGGCGGTCGGTTGGAGGTGGCGACCAGCACGACGCCGCGCTCGAACAGCGACTCAAACAGCCGGCCGAGGATCATGGCGTCGGCGATGTCGTTCACCTGCAGCTCGTCGAAACAGAGCAGCCTCGCGCCGCTGGCGATCAGGCCAGCGGTCGGCGCGATGGGATCGTCGCCCCGCGTCTGGCCGAAGACGGCGCGCCGCTCGGCGACGTCGCCGTCGCGCCAGCGGCCGATCAGGGCGTGGGTCTCGGCCATGAAGGCCTGGAAGTGCACGCGCCGCCTCTTTTCGATCGGGGCCGTGGCGAAGAACAGGTCCATGAGCATGGACTTGCCCCGGCCGACCGGACCCCAGAGATAGACGCCCTTGGGCGCCGCGGTTTTTCGAAACAGCGAGGCGACGAAGCTGGGCTCGCCCAGGCTGTTCAGCTCCCCTTCCAGGCGCGACAGGGCGCGAACGGCCGCCTCCTGCGTCGGATCGGGTTTCAGCTCACCCGAGGCCAGGCGGGCCCTGTAAGCGACGGCGAGCGGCTCGGTCATCGGGTGAGACGGTTAGCCTGAGCCGGAGCGGCTGGAAACACCCGTTTGCCGGCCTTGGCGGTTGCGCTGGCCCCCGCCGTCCGCATACTCGCGGCCGGCCAAGGTCAGGGAGCGACTTGATGAGCGAAGGCGAGGTTTTTCCGGTTCCCGAAGCCTGGGCCAAGCGCGCGCGCATGGACGCCGCCGGCTATGACGCCGCCTGGAAACGGGTCGAGGCCGATCCGGACGGGTTCTGGCGCGATGTCGCCGGTCGGCTCGACTGGATCAAGCCGTATTCGGTGGTCAAGGACGTCTCTTTCGCCAAGGACGACTTCCGCGTCCGCTGGTTCGCCGACGGGGAGCTGAACGCCTGCGTCAACTGCCTGGACCGGCATCTGCCGCACCACGCGGGCGACGTCGCCTTCATCTGGGAGGGTGACGACCCCAAGGACAGCCGCCACATCACCTATGCCGAGGCCCATGCCGAAACCTGCCGCATGGCCAATGTGCTGAAGGCCAACGGCGTCAAGAAGGGCGACCGGGTCACCATCTACCTGCCGATGATCCCCGAAGCCGCCTACGCCATGCTGGCCTGCGCCCGGATCGGGGCGATCCATTCGGTGATCTTCGGCGGCTTCTCGCCCGACTCGATCGCCGGCCGGGTGCGGGACTGCGATTCCCGCCTGATCGTCACCGCCGACCAGGGCCTGCGCGGCGGCCGCATCGTGCCCTTGAAGGCCAATGTCGACGAGGCGCTGAAGTCCTGCCCGGATGTGACCACGGTGATCGTAGTCAAGCGCACCGGCGCCGACGTGCCCATGCATGAGGGTCGCGACGTCGCCTACGACGAGGCCCGCGCCAAGGTCTCCGCCGACTGTCCGCCCGAGCCCATGGGCGCCGAGGATCCGCTCTTCATCCTCTACACCTCCGGCTCGACCGGCAAGCCCAAGGGGGTGCTGCACACCACCGGCGGCTACCTGACCTGGGCCTCGTGGACCCACGAGCTGGTGTTCGACTACCGACCCGGCGAGGTCTATTGGTGCACCGCCGACGTCGGCTGGGTGACCGGCCATAGCTATATCGTCTATGGGCCGCTGGCCAACGGCGCGACCTCGCTGATCTTCGAGGGGGTGCCCAACCATCCGACCGTTTCCCGCTTCTGGGAGGTGATCGACAAGCACAAGGTCGAGATCTTCTACACCGCCCCCACCGCGCTTCGGGCCTTGATGCGCGAGGGCGACGCGCCGGTGACGCGCACTAGCCGCAAGTCGCTGCGCCTGCTGGGCTCGGTGGGCGAGCCGATCAATCCGGAAGCCTGGCTCTGGTATCACCGGGTGGTCGGCGAGGGCCGCTGCCCGATCGTCGACACCTGGTGGCAGACCGAGACCGGCGGGGCGCTGATCTCGCCGCTGCCGGGCGCGATGGCGCTGAAGCCGGGCTCGGCGACCAGGCCGCTGCCGGGGGTGAAGCTCGAGATCGTCGACGCCGACGGCAAGGTGCTGGACGGCCCGACCCAGGGCAATCTCTGCCTGATCGACTCCTGGCCGGGCCAGATGCGCACGGTCTATGGCGACCATGAGCGTTTCATCACCACCTACTTCACCACCTATCCCGGCAAGTACTTCACCGGCGACGGCTGCCGCCGCGACGAGGACGGCTATTACTGGATCACCGGCCGGGTGGACGACGTGATCAACGTCTCCGGCCATCGGCTGGGCACGGCCGAGATCGAGTCCGCCCTGGTCGGCCACCAGGCCGTCGCCGAGGCGGCGGTGGTCGGCTATCCGCACGAGATCAAGGGCCAGGGCATCTATGCCTATGTCACCCTGAAGGCCGACCAGACCTCCAGCGACGCCCTGAGCGCGGAACTGATCAAGTGGGTGCGCCATGAGATCGGGCCGTTCGCCGCGCCCGACGTCATCCAGTGGGCGCCCGGCCTGCCCAAGACCCGCTCCGGCAAGATCATGCGCCGCATCCTGCGCAAGGTGGCCGAGAACGACATCGGCAATCTGGGCGACACCACCACCCTGGCCGACCCGAGCGTGGTTGACGATCTGGTGAGGAACCGCGCCGCGGCCGGAAGCTAGACCACGGCCCAGCCCCCAACCGTCATGGCCCGACTTGTTCGGGCCACCCATGAACACCGTCTTGAAATCGAGTCTATGGGCCCCCCGCATTCCGCTTCGCTACAGCGGGGGGTGACGGAATTTTATTGAACCGAGCGGCCGTCGCCTAACGTCCATCGCGGCCCTCGTCGTGCATGCGCACGATGCACGACTGGCTGGCGGTGGCGAGCAGCAGGCCGTCGCGTGAGAACAGCCGCATGGCGCCGTGGCCGAAGCCGCCGTGCACGGCGTGGATACCGATGTCGCACAGCACCCAGTCGGTGGGCGCCAGCCGCACGATGCGGATGGTGTTGTCCAGGCTGTTGCCGCCGGCGTCGCGGCCGAGCGCCGCCCCGATGCCTGACGGTACGTGGTCGGCGAAGATGGCCAGCATGCTGGCGTCGATGGTGTGGTCGCCGCGCGGGCGCATCCACAGGATCAGCCGGCCATCGTCGCTGATCTGACCGCCCTGACGCTGATTGCCATAGCGGCCGTGGACGTTGCGCAGCTCGATGCGGCCGTGCAGGCCGCCGTCGTCGCCGCGCCAATGTTCGGCCGCCGGGCAGTCCTCCGGCGCCGGCACCTCGGGCTTCTGCACCCACTGGTGCGAGATGTCGCTGGGCCGCGTCCCCAAGGCGGCGTTGACGGTGAAGATCTCCTTGTCGCCGACATGGCCGATCACCCGGGCCTGGCTGGTGTTGTGGCCATGGGCCGGGACCCAGACGTCGAGATCGACCACCGAAGGCGGCCGGGCGAAGGACAGGTACTGGGCGGTGGCCCAGATCACCGGCCGCTCGCAGGTGCGTTCCATGGCCTGGATAGCCGCGGCCATGCCGACGCCGCCAAACATGAAGCTGCGGGTCTGCGGCCCGACGCACAGGCTGTCCTCCAGCGGCAGGTACCAGCGGTTCGGATTGTGGGTCTTGGTGAGGTTCAGAAAGGGTGTCGCCATGGGTCGCCCATAGCACCGACGCCGCGAGAGGCGCCATTCCGGCTTGGTCCAAACGGCCCCGATAGCCTAGGGTTTTGGCAAATGCGGCCGTCCGCCAAGGACGCCCGACCCCAGGAGAGCCAGGATGTCGACCCCCAGCCGTGAAATCCATCTGGTCAAACGGCCCGAGGGCCCGCCCACCCCGGGCGACTTCGCCATGGTCGAGACGGAGGTTCCCGATCCCGCCGATGGCGAGGTGCTGGTGCGCAATCTCTACATGTCGGTGGACCCGGCCATGCGGCCGCGCATGAGTGTCGGCCAGGCGCTGAACGAGGCCATGGGCGGCGGCGCGATCGGCCGGGTGGAAAAGTCGCGCAACCCGGCCTTCAAGGAGGGCGAGCTGGTCACCAACCGGCATGGCTTCCGCGAGGTCTTCACCTCCGGCGAGCGCGGCCTGCGGGTGCT
>DASQSO010000508.1:0-4788 GCA_035642335.1 Caulobacteraceae bacterium | reverse complement strand
CGACCCGAGCCCCCCTGGCGCCCGGCCGCAGCGGCGGGCCTTGCGGCACGGATTTCCAGCCGCCCTGCGCGGCCAGGTTCTGGTAGGCGGCGAGGGCGTCCACCAGGGCCGCATAGCGCGGCGACGGCGGCGGCAATGACTTCAGCCAGTCCGAAAGACCGTTGTGGGCCAAGGCGGCGCGGAGTTTGGCGCGTGCGTCGTAAGGCGGTGGGCGGAGGCCCCACTCCTTGGGGAACTGGTCGGTCGGCAGGCCGAGTCCGTGCTGGGCCCTGGCGTAGGCGAGGACCGCCTTGCGCAGCTGCGCCTGGCCGCGGGCCTGCTCGGCTGGATCGGCGGAGCCGGCGAGGGCGGCGATCTGCTGCACGTCGCCGAACGCGCCGGGCGCGAAGCCCTGTTGCGGCGCGGCCTGAAGCGTCTGCGCGATGGCCTGCACCTGGTCGGACCGCAAAGGCCCGTCGGCGGCCGCCGGCGTCTCGGCCCGCGCCGGCTGGGAGGACCGCGCCGGCCGCGCCGACTGAGAGGACTGTGCCGGCGGCGCCGACTGTTGGCCGCCACTGTTGTCGCAAGTTGAAACGCCGAGCGCCGCCGGAAGAACGGCGGCGCTGACCAGCGGCAAGAGCCGGATGCGAAGGAGGCGGGGAAGAAGGAGACGGGGAAACTGCATGGCCACGTCGGCCAGAACGCGCGATGTGGCTTTCGGTTACCTCGGCGCCGCATCGAGTACGCGGAGAGCTTCAGCCGGCTCGAACGGTTCGACCGCCGAAACGCGAGGCCAGTCCGGCGTCTGATTGCGGAACCAGGTGAGCTGGCGCTTGGCGTAGCGCCGGCTGGACTGCTGGGCGGCGGCGATGGCGGTTTCCAGCGGGACCTCGCCGGCGGCGTGGGCGGCCAGTTCGCGCAAACCCACCGCCTTCATGGCCGGCAGGCGAGGGTCCAGGCCCCGAGCCATCAGGGCGGCGGCTTCCTCGATGGCGCCGGCCTCGGCCATGGCGGCCAGCCGGGCATCGATGCGGGCGTAGAGAGCCTCGCGCGACGGCTCCATCACCGCGGCGCGCCACGCGCCCGCCGTGATCGCCGGCGTCGTCTCCGCTTGCCAGGCGCTGAGCGCCCGGCCGGTGGCGCGGGCCACGGCCAGGGCGCGGGTCAGCCGCTGACGGTCGCTGGGCGAGATGCGGGCCTCGGCGAGCGGGTCTAGCGTACGTAAGGTTTCGCGGACGGCCGATTCACCCTCGATGTCATAGGCCCGTTCCGCCGCTTCGCGTTCCGCCCTGGGAACGGGTGGGATGTCGGCCAGGCCTTGAGTGAGGGCGCGGAAATAAAGGCCCGTGCCGCCGACGACGATGGCCGGGCGTCCCCGCGCCGCGATCTTCGCCAAGGCCGCGCTGGCCGCCGTCAGCCAGCGTCCCACCGACCAGCCGTCGGCCGCATCGGCAACGCCAAACAGGTGATGCGGCGCGGCGGCCTCCTCATCCGCCGACGGCCGCGCGCTCAGTATCCGCAGATCGCGATAGAGCTGCAGCGCGTCGGCATTGACGATCTCGCCGCCGGTTTCGCGCGCCAGCCGTAGGGCCAGCGCCGACTTCCCGCTTGCGGTGGGACCGGCGATCAGCCAGATGCGGGCCTCCATGCTGGTCGTCCTCACCCTCGTCGCGCCCGATCTCACTAGCCTGGAAACCAACCTGCCGCACGCCCTGGAGGCGGTGGCGGGATCGGGCTGCACCATCCGCGAGACCGACGTGCTCGGCGACGGCGCCGCCGACCTGATCGTCGAGTACGACGATCCGCGCGCCATCCACCGCGCCGCGAGCGATGCGCTCCAGTACGCCCCCATCGACTTCTGCGCCCAGCCGCTGGAGCATCGGCGCAAGCGCCTGCTGGTCGCCGACATGGACTCCACCATCATCGGCGTTGAGTGCCTGGACGAGCTGGCCGATTTCGCGGGCATAAAGGCCGAGGTGGCCGCCATCACCGAGCGGGCCATGCGCGGCGAGGTGGATTTCGAGTCGGCCTTGCGCCAGCGGGTCGCCATGCTGAAGGGCCTGCCGCTGGCCGAGCTTGCCCGCGCCTATGACGAGCGTGTGCGGCTCAATCCGGGCGCCCGGACCCTGGTGCGCACCATGGCCGCCAACGGCGCCCGCTGCGTTCTGGTCTCCGGCGGCTTCGGCTTCTTCACCGGCCGCGTGGCCGAGGCCGCCGGCTTTCACCTGGACCTGGCCAACAGGCTGATCGAGGCGGATGGCGCCCTGGCCGGCCTGGTCGCCGAGCCCATCCTTGGCCGGAAAGCCAAGCTGAAAGCGCTGATCGACGAGGCCGCCAACGCCGGTGTCCAGCTGATCGACACCGCGGCCATCGGCGACGGCGCCAACGACCTGGATATGATCCGCGCCGCCGGCCTTGGCGTCGCCTATCGCGCCAAGCCGCTGGTGGCGGCCGAGGCCGATGCGCGCATCGACCATTCCGACCTCACCACGCTACTTTATTTCCAGGGCTATTCCGCCGACCGGTTCGTAACCGACTGACGCAAGGCTTGATTGGGCGATAGGCGTGGACGCGTTTAAGCGGGCGCCCATGATCTTTCCCCGACCCGTCCGTGCCGTCATATTCGACATGGACGGGCTTCTGGTCGACACCGAGGCTCCGGTCCGCGACGCCCTGATGAGCGCCGCCGCCGACATCGGCCGCGAGCTGCCGCCTGCCGTGTTCATGGCGATGGTCGGGACCACCGGGTCCCATTCCGACGCAATACTGGTCGAGCATTTCGGCGAAGGCTTCGACCTCGAAGCCTATCAGGCCGCGGTGTGGCGCCTGTTGGAGGTGCAGTTCGACATCGGCGTGCCGCTGAAGCCGGGCGCGCTCGAGCTGCTGGCGCTGATCGACCAGATCGGCCTGCCCAAGGCCCTGGTCACCTCATCCAGCCGACGCGCCGTCGACCGTCACCTGCCGACCGAGGTGGTGGCCCGCTTCGCCCACCTGATCACCCGCGAAAGCGTGCGGAACAGCAAGCCGCACCCCGAACCCTATCTGAAGGCCGCCGCGGCCTTAGGAGTCGCGCCGCAAGACTGCCTCGCCCTGGAGGACTCCCACAACGGCATCCGCAGCGCCCATGCCGCCGGCATGATGGCGGTCATGGTCCCCGACCTGCTCGAAGCCACCGACGAAATGCGCGAAAAGGCCGTGGCCATCGCGGATAGCCTGCACGATGTGCGCGTGGCGCTGATCTAGCGCCAAGCCTGCCCTTTCCCGTCATGGCCCGACTCTTGTTCGGGCCATCCATGATCACCGTCTTGGATCAGTGTCTATGGATCCCCCGCATTCCGCTTCGCTCCAGCGGGGGATGACGGAAATATTTAGCCGCGGTTCGTGGTCCTGACGCCCTAGCGCCCAGCGCCAGGTCCCGTTTTCAGGTATTTCAGGAAGGCGCTGTCCGGCGACAGCACGAACGTCGTGTCGCCCTGGCCCAACGACGCGTCATAGGCCTGCATGGTGCGGTAGAAGGCGGCGAAGCCGGGGTCGCGGCCGAAGCTCTTGGCGAACAGCAGCGCCCTTTGCGCGTCGCCATCGCCGCGTATGCGGGCGGCGTCGCCGTCGGCGGTGGCGATGGTGACGGTAGCCTCCTTGTCGGCCTCGGCCATGATCTCACGCTTCTTCTGTTCGCCCACCGCCTTGATCTGGGCGGCGATCTGCTGGCGCTCGGTCTTCATGCGCTGATAGACCGCCTCGGCGTTGGCGTCCGGCAGGTCGGCATGCTTGATGCGCAGGTCGATGACCTGGATGCCCAGCCGCTCGGCCTTGGCCTGGGCGGAAACCTCGGCCGTGGCCTGGGCCATCAGCTGGCTGCGCTTTCCCGAGATGATGTCGGGCGAGTTCGCCGATCCGAGCACCTCGCGCAGGGTGGCGCTGATCAGCCGGTCCAGCCGGTCGTGCGCCGTCGCGTCGTCGCCGAGGCTGGTATAGAAGGCGATGGGGCTGGTGATGCGGTAGCGCAGGAAGGCATCGACCACCAGCCGCTCCTGGTCGGCGGCGATGATCTCGGCCGGGTCCGCGTCCAGCCCCTGGTTGCGCTTGTCCAGGCGCACGACGCTTTCCCAGGGCGCCTTCACCTTCAGGCCCGGGTTGTTCTCGCCCAGCGCATTGATCACCCGCACCGGCCGGCCGAACCGCAGCACGATGGCCTGGGAGCGCTGGCCGACGGTGAACAGGGTGTTGGCCATGAGGACGGCGGCGGCCACCAGCAGCACCGCGACGACGACGATCGGCCGGCGGTTCATTGGCTGGCTCCGGCTTGGGCCGGCTGGGCCGATTGCGCGGGCGGCGCCGGCTGGACGGCGGCGTCGGGCGTCGGCTGCTGCGAGGCGTCGGGGGTCCGGGGCCGGAAGACGTCCGGCGGCAGGATGATCGGCGCGGTGGCGCCCTTGGCGTCGACGATCACCTTGGCCGACTTGCCCAGCACCCGCTCCAAAGTCTCCAGATAAAGCCGCTGGCGGGTCACCGCCGGGGCGCGGCGATACTGGGCGTCGACGGAATTGAAGGCGTCGGCCTCGCCTTGCGCCTCGGCGATCACCTGCTGGCGATAGCCCTGCGCCGTCAGCTCCTTCTGCGCCGCGGTGCCCTTGGCCTCGTTCACCACCTTGTTGGAATAGGCCGTGGCCTGATTGATGGCCGACTGGGCGTCCTGCGCCGCGCTCTGCACCGCCTGGAAGTCGGGGACCACCTCCGCAGGCGGATTGGCCGAGGCGATCTGCACCGAAACCACGGTGACGCCGGCGCCATAGCGGTCGAGGATCTTCT
>DASQSO010000507.1:0-4300 GCA_035642335.1 Caulobacteraceae bacterium | reverse complement strand
CGCCGGTCAGCACTTTACCGGACGACGGCACCACGGTGTTGTAGGCGCGGCCGAGCCTGGTGACCGAGTCGAGAAGGATCACCACGTCGCGCTTATGTTCGACCAGGCGCTTGGCCTTCTCGATCACCATTTCGGCGACTTGCACGTGGCGCGAGGCCGGTTCGTCGAAGGTCGAGGAAATGACCTCGCCCTTCACTGTGCGCTGCATGTCGGTGACTTCCTCGGGGCGTTCGTCGACCAGGAGCACGATCAGGTAGCATTCGGGGTGGTTGGCGGCGATCGCCTTGGCGATGTTCTGCATCATGATGGTCTTGCCGACCCGGGGCGGGGCGACGATCAGGCAGCGCTGGCCCTTGCCGAGCGGGGCGACGATGTCGATCACCCGGCCGGTGCGATCCTTCAGCGTCGGATCTTCGATCTCCATCTTCAGCCGCTCCTCGGGATAGAGCGGGGTCAGGTTGTCGAAGGCCACCTTGTGTCGGACGTTCTCCGGCGGCTCGAAATTGACCTGGTCGACCTTGACCAGGGCGAAATAGCGCTCGCCTTCGCGCGGCGAGCGCACGCCGCCCTCGACCGTGTCACCGGTGCGCAGGCCATAGCGGCGAATCTGCGACGGGGAAACATAGATGTCATCGGGACCCGAAAGGTAGTTGGCCTCCGGGCTGCGCAGGAAGCCGAAGCCGTCCTGGAGCACTTCCAGGGTGCCCGAGCCGGAGATGTCGACGCCTTCCTCGGCGACGGCCTTGAGGATGGCGAACATCATGTCCTGCTTGAGCATGGACGAGGCGTTCTCGACCTCAAGCGCTTCGGCGAAAGTGACGAGGTCTGCCGCGGGCTTTTCCTTCAGCTCCTGCAGCGACATGCGCGTCATGCCCATGGCCGCGATGGCCTGGCTGGCGGCGGTGGGTTCCTCGGGGCCCTCCGCCGCGTCGGCGTCGGGCGCGTCCAGAGCACCGATCAACGGATCGGCGTCTTCGGGCTCGGCGAGGGTATCTAAGGGGGTGTCAGTCATATTGAACTCTGGTCTTTGTTCGATGGGCCGCACGCGCGACCGCATTAGGCTCCCATCGGGAGCCGGTTGAAGGTCTCTCTGATTGCGCCGGATCCGCGAAAAACCGGGTCGGCGCGAAGGGGAGGATCAGACGAAGGTCGCGGCTCTGATGGGCGCGGGTCTGATGAGAGGAGGTGGGCGCAGCGGCGAACCGCGTTGCTTCAGGGGAGCGGAACCACAGCCCGGGCGTCAGGTCAAGCGGCGCTGTCGCCGCGAGGACCTTACCGTCAGCTTACATAGTGCTGGCCCACGAATATGTGAAGGGCGTCAATTCAGGCACCGAACTTGGTGGTCGCGGCGACGACGATGACGATGGCGACCAGGAAAGGCAGCTCGTTGGTCATGCGCCAGAAGCGCTCGGAGCGGGTGTTGCGCCCGTCGGCGAAGGCGCGGCGCGAGCGGGCCAGGAAGCCGTGCCAGCTGAGCAGCGCCAGCACGCCGGCGATCTTGGTGACGAACCAGGGGGCCAGCCAGAAATGCGGGCCCAGGCGCTGGAGATCCACCCAGACCAGGCAGCCGCCGAAGACCAGCACCGCGACCATGGCCGGGTTAATGATCATGCGCAGCAGCTTCACCTCCATGGTCTTGAAGGTCTCGTCCATCTCCGAGCCGCGTGTGGCGCGGGTGTGATAGGCAAAGAGGCGCGGCAGGTAGAGCAGGCCGGCCATCCAGGCGATCACCGCGATGATGTGCAGTCCGCGCAGCAGATTGTAGTGCTGGATCATGCCTCGCCCCGACCCGCGTAAAGACATTTCGACCAAGCCGCCGCACAGGTAAAGCGCGATCCGGACGCGATGCCGCCGGCCCGGTCCAACGCGGCCGCGACAAGGCCGGCCAGCCCGTCGATGAAGCCGGCCTCGACGCTCAGGGCCGGAACGCGGACATAGGCGGCGACCCCGGCCGCCTCGGCGCGGCGGCGATAGTCGTGGTCGAGCTCGACCAGGGTCTCGACATGCTCGGAGACGAAGGCGATCGGGCATATCACCACCCCGACCCCGTCCCGCGCCGCGGCCTTGATCTCGTCAACGGTGGTGGGGCCGAGCCATTCCATCGGCCCGACCCGGCTTTGATAGGCGATGCGCCAATCGGCCAGGCCTTCGGGCAACTTCCTTGCAACCGCCTCGGCGGTCGCCGCCACCTGGCTGGCATAGGGATCGCCGGCCTCGACCACTGACTCCGGTAAGCCGTGGGCCGAGAAGATCAGCCGCACCGGCGTAGGCTTGGCTGCCGCCTCCCAGGCCGCCTCGATGCGCCGGGCGTGGGCTTCGATGAAGCCCTCGAGGATCGGGTAGCAGCAGACGGCTCGCGCTCGGCCCGGTCCGCGGTAGGCAGCGGCCCAAGCCGTCAGGGACGATGCCGTAGTGGTGGTGGAGAACTGCGGATAGAGCGGCAGAAGCACGATCTCGTCCGGTGCGAAGGCCGCCACCGCCGCAGCCGTCTCGGCGCTGAACGGCCGCCAGTAGCGCATGGCGATGAAGATTTCCGCCTCAGCATCAGGCAGTTTCTCGTCCAGCGCCACCTTCAGTGCGTTGGCCTGGGCCTGGGTTTCTGGGATCAGCGGCGAGCCGCCGCCCATCTGAGCATAGTTCCGCCTGGCCGACGGCGTCCTTAAGCCCGCGATCAGAGCCGCCAGCGGATAGCGCAGCACCGCCGGCAGGCCGATGATGGCCGAGTCCTTGAACAGGTTGAACAGGAAGGGCCGAACGGCGTCCGGGCCATCGGGGCCGCCCAGGTTGAAAAGGACGACCGCAAGCCGCGTCCTGGCCATCAGCTCCTGCGCCAGGCAGTCACCCGTTCGACGGCCTGGCCGATATGCTCGACCGGCGTCGTCGGCACGACACCGTGGCCGAGGTTGAAGATCCACGGCCCATCGCCCCAGTCCGCCAGCAGGGCGTCGATGGCGGCGTCGAGCGCCGGCCCGCCAGCCAGCAGCAGTTGCGGATCCAGCGCGCCCTGGATGGCGACCGTCTTCTGCAGCCGCCGGCCAAGGTCGCGTGAGACGTCCGTACCTAACCCGACCGCCTGCACACCGGTCACCGCGACGTAGGGCTCGAGTAGTGCCTCGGTCGCGCCTCGGGGGAAGCCGATCGTCGGCACGGTCACCCCAGCCGCCCGTAAGGCGTCGACAATGCGGGCGTGCGGCCGTTGGACCAGCCGCTCGAACACCGGCTCCGGCAAATGCTCGCCCCAGGACTCGAAGATCTGCACCGCCTGCGCGCCGGCTTCGACCTGCATGACCAGGTAGCGCCACGTCGCCTCGGCGACGACGTCCACCAGTTGTCCGATGCCTTCGAGGTCGGCGAAGGCCCGCGCCCGAGCCTCGGCGCGCGCCGGTTCGCCGCCTCGGCCTTGCAGCATGTAGGTGGCGACGGTCCACGGGCCGCCGGCAAATCCGATCAGCGCCCGTTCCGGCTCCAGCCCCGCCCGCGCCCGCCGCACCGTCTCGCCGATCGAGGCCAGTCGGCCGGTCGAGGCCTCCACCTCCGCCGCCAGTGCGTCGATGGACGGCAGCGGACCCATGCGCGGCCCTTCGCCTGCGGCGAACCAGACCTTCTGGCCGAGGCCGATGGCGATCGGCACGATGTCGGAGAAGACGATGGCCGCGTCGTAGGCGAACCTTCGCATAGGCTGCAGCGTGATCTCAGCGGCGATCTCGGGATTGAAGCAAAGCTCCAGGAAATCGCCCGCCTGAGCGCGTAATTGGCGGTATTCCGGCAGACAGCGCCCGGCCTGCCGCATGAACCAGATCGGCGGGCGCTCGAGCACCTCTCCCTTGAGGGCCTTGAGCAATCGCGGTTCGGGGAGGGAAGCCATGGCCGCCCTTAAAGCCGCTCAGCCCATCAGGCTCAAGCCTGATGGGCATCTTCTATTCCTTAATAAGAGATTAAGAGAGAAATAGGGGAAGAGATCAGAACCGGCTGAAACCGGGGATGAATCCAGCCTCACACGGAGGATTCAGCCGCATGACGGAGATCCTGGGTCGCCAGCCCACAGCGGTCCGAACGGCCTGTGGATAGCGGGGACAACCGGCAAGCGGTCGGCAAGGTTAATGAAATCTTAATGGCAGCTGCGGACGGTCCGGGGGACGCGGCCGTCTTGTCCAGAGGCGGGGAGAAACGCGCCGGCGGCGGTCGCGCGACGGTCCTGACTGTGGACTCCGCGCGCGCCGATTGGCGGTTTTCCCCCGCCGGCCTTGGCAAAGCCGTTGCGAGCGCGTTTTCTCCCACCCGGTTCGGTGTCTTTGGGCCG
>DASQSO010000506.1:0-7859 GCA_035642335.1 Caulobacteraceae bacterium | reverse complement strand
CCACGTCCGCCGGCGAGAAGGGCGGCGAGAAGGTGGTGATCAAGAAGTACGCCAACCGGCGTCTCTACAACACCCGCTCCAGCGCCTACGTCACGCTCGAACACCTGTCGGAAATGGTCAAGGACGGGACCGACTTCGTGGTCTTCGACGCCAAGACCGGCGAGGACATCACCCGCTCGGTCCTGACCCAGATCATCTTCGACGAGGAAAATCGCGGCCAGAACCTCTTGCCGATCCAGTTCCTGCGCCAGCTGATCCGCTTCTACGGCGACTCCATGCAGGCCTTCGTGCCCAGCTATCTGGAGCTCTCGCTGGACAGCTTCACACGCCAGCAGGAGCGCATGCGCAGCCAGGTGGCGGCGGCCGTCGGCGGCGTGCCCGGCGCTGGCTTCCTGGAGGATCAGGTGCGGCAAAACTGGCTGCTGTTCGACAGGGCGTTGCGCGCATTCTCCCCATTCGGCTTTCCGGCGGCCGAGGCGGACGCTTCGGCCGCGGCCCAACCGAAGCCCGTGCCGGATCCGGCCCTGGACGAGCTGAAGCGCCGCATGGAAGAGATGCAGGCCCAGATCGCCAAGCTGGCCGAGAAGAAGTAGGTCGCTGACGCCCGCGCCGCCTGCCCCTCAGGCCGCAGCGGCCGGCATCTGGCCGCCGGCGAGGAAGTCCATCTTGCCCAGCGGCACGCCTTGGGCGCGCAGCAGAGCGTAGGCGGTGGTTACGTGGAACAGGAAGTTGGCCAGCGAGAACTGCATCAGGAAGTCCGGCGCGGTGAAGCTCATGGTCCGGCCCGGCAGCGGCAGCTCGATGGTCGCGCCCTCGCGATCGTCCACCTGATCCTTCTTGATGGTGTCGAGGAAGGCGATGGTCCTGGCGATGCGGTCCTTCAACTCGGGAAGGGTGGTCTCGGTGTCGGGCATGCCCGGCGCCTCGACGCCGGCCAGCCGCGCCGCGCCGCCCTTGGCCGCGTCGCAGGCCAGCTGCACCTGGCGGGTGAAGGGGTGCATGTCGGGCGCAAGGCGAGCCTCGGCATAGGTCGCCAGGTTGGCGCCCTGCGCCGCCGCATGGGCTTTCGCCTTGTCGAGGAAGCTCGCCAGGTTCAGCAGCCCCCGGCGATAGGCGGGGATCGAGATTTCATAAAAGGAAAGGGACAAGGCGATGCTCCAGGCGTTGCGGTTGCCGCCCACATAGGCGTTCCGGCCGCTACGCGCCATGGCCTGTCAACCGCGCCAGGGCCGCCTCGACGACCGCCAGCCGGGCCTCGAGGCTGGCCAGCCTGGCCTCGGCGGACTGAGCGCCGGGGACCGGGGTCGAGACGCCGGCGCGGTCGGCGATTTCCGCCGGGACGGCGCCCAGCAGCTCGGCAAAGGCCGTCACCTCGGCGGCGGAAAGCTCGCGCTGGTCCTTGAAGACCAGGGCGAGATCCGCCTCGCTCATGCCGGCGCCGGCGGCCAAGGCCCCGCGGGCAAGGCCGCGCTCGGCCAGCCGGGCCTCGAACCAGGCGACGTCGAAGAACAGCGCCATGGGCCTAGCCCTCCCGGCGCGGGACTTGCTTCAGTCTGCCTTTGCGTCGCCCGCCCCGAAGGTCGTTCATGCCGTTTATCGCCGCCTTCTCGGTCAGAGCCCTGGACCTTTTCGTTGTGGTTCTCATCTTCAACGCCTTGAGCTGACCGTCTAGCCGTCGCGGAAGCCGGTTTTGCATCGCTGGGCAAACTTTACTGGCTGATGCGCTTCTCACCGCGCGAGGGCCGTGATGCTACGTCAGCCGGCCGGATAGGACGCGGGCGGCAAACGGATCGTTAGCGGGGTTCTGAGAGAGTGGCTCATGGCCGCTGCAGCAGACACCGCCCCCGCGAACCCGCCCCCGGCGGACCGGCCGTTCATCTGGACGTGCGCGGTGGCGGTCGTGCTGGCCAGCGGCTTCGGCGGCTTCCTCGGTTTTTTCGTCCGGTCGGGTGCGTTGACCAAGCCGCTTTCGGACTTCATCGTGTTCTGGACGGCCGCCCGATTCCCGATGGCGCGAATCTATGACGTCCAGGCCCTGACCGAAGCCCAGCGCTGGTACATCCCCTTCCTCGGCCAGCTTCGCCCCTTCCCCTATCCGCCGAGCTTCCTGCCCTGGATCGCGCCGTTCGGCCATATGCCATTCGTCCTGTCCGGCGTGCTCTGGGTGCTGTTGTCGGCGGCCCTCTACCTCGCCGCTGCCCGGCTGCTGGCCCGAGGCCCGGCGATGCTGATCGCGGCGGCGACGCGGCCGGTCCTGGAAGCGGCGTTCGATGGCCAGAGCGTTCTGTTGGCTGGCGCATTCTTGATCGGGGGCGTGGCGAGCCTGCGCAAGCGGCCTCTGCTGGCCGGCGCCCTGCTGGCGGTGGCCGCCACGATCAAGCCTCAGATGACGCTGATGGCGCCTCTCGTCCTGATTTCAGGCCGGCATTGGCGGGCATTCGGCGCCGCGATGGCGACGGGCCTGGCGATCGGCGCGGCGAGCCTGCTGACCCAAGGCGTCGATGTATGGTTCGCCTGGATCAGGATGGACCGCGATCTGCTGCCTGTCCTCGGGACCGGGGACGTGCTGCACTTCGGCGTCACACCCTACTTGACCGGGTCGCCCGCCCTCACCGCGCTGGGCGCCCTGCTGGGCGTGGCCTGCGCCTGGATCGGCGGCCGCTCCGACAAGCCGCACCTGACGCTGGCGGGTCTGGCCGTGGGCGCCTTGCTCTGCTCTCCCTATGCGCTGATGTACGATCTGGTGACCCTGGTCCCCGCGGCGGCCATCATGCTGTTGGACCGCAAGGCCCATCCGGTCGTCTGGCTGGCGGCCGGCCTGCTGCTCTCGGGTTTCGGTGGCGCCTACGCTGTCCTGGCGTTCGGTGTGGTGCTGATCTGGCACGCGTGGCCCGGCGTCATGGACCGAGGAAGAAAGGATCAGCCGCGCCAGCCTGAGCGAGTCTCGCTCTAGGCGTCGACCACCCATGGGTCTGCCGCGCCCTTGGCGGACAGCTTAGCCGTCGCGGAAGCCGGCGTCGCGCCGCTGGGCGATCAGGGTGACGATGAAGCCGGCGGCCACGTCCAGCAGCACCATCAGGCCGATCAGGAAGAAGGTCGAGGTGGCGAAGGCCGGGAATAGCAGGAACTCCACCAGGCATATGACGAAGGTCAGGATTGACAGCGCCTGGTTAAGGATCGCGATGCGCCGGCTGCCGGTGGATTTGAGCAGTTCGGCGACTAGGATCAGCAGCGATCCGGTGAGCAGAAGATCGCCGAGGCTGATCGGCCAGACCGCCCGCGAGGCCATGGGCAGGCTGATCAGTGGCGAGGACAGCCGTGCGCCGGCGCCCGTTCCGAAAAATCCCCCGCTGATGGTCAGCATCAGGAGATTATAGAGCGCCACCGGCAGCAGCAGCAGCGGAAACGCGGCGAGCATTTGCCCTCCCTTCGCGCCGAGCGCCAAGGCCTTGCCTCTTCCTCGGAACCGAAGCGTGACCTAATTCGCCCCGCGACGCAAAAAGGGGGTGTCGGGACCTGTTGGGCGGCGGTCCCGTCGCTCACCGCACATGCTATCAAGCGGCGCATGAGCGAAGCGACACGCCTGGAGGTGCTGGCGCGGGGGTGGCGAGGGCGGGTGATCGCCGCGCTGATCGCCCTGGTGGCCGCCCTGCCCGGCCTGATCGCACTGCCGACGGTCGACCGCGACGAGGCGCGCTTCGCCCAGTCCACCGCCCAGATGCTGGAGACTGGCGACTTCGTCAGCATAGACTACCAGGACCAGGCGCGCAGCCAGGCCCCCGTGCTGATCCACTGGCTGCAGGCGGCCAGCGTCGCCCTGGTCTCCCATGCGGAGGCCAGGCAGATCTGGGCCTATCGCATCCCCTCGGTGCTCGGCGCCATGCTGGCGGCGGCGGCCTGCGCCTGGGGGGCGCAGGCGGTGTTCGGCGCCGTGCCCGGGCTGGTCGCCGGGGCCATCCTGGGCGCCTCGATGCTGCTCTCGACCGAGGCCGGCCTGGCCACCACCGACGCGGTGTTGTGCGGGACGGTGACCCTGACCATGGCCGCTTTCGCGCGGCTCTATGCGGCGGCCAAGGGCGAACTCGTCGCCGGCTGGCGCACCAAGCTGCTGTTCTGGCTGGGCCTGGCGCTGGCCATCCTCGACGAGGGGCCGGCGGCGGCGATGATCGTCGGCTTGGCCCTCGTCGCCCTGGCGATCTGGGATCGTCGCGCGCCCTGGGCCAGGTCCCTCGGCTGGACCTGGGGCATCCTCCTAGTCTGCGCCGTCGCCGGGCCTTGGGCCATGGCGATCACGGTCAGGACCGACGGCGGCTTCTGGACCGGCGCGATCGGCGGCGGCCTCGCCTCAACCCTCTCCGGCGACAACAGCCACACCCATCCGCCGGGCTTTCATGTCCTGCTGGCGCCGCTGCTGATCTTTCCGGCCGCGGCGCTTTTGCCCGCCGCCGGGGCCGAGGCCTGGAGAGGCCGCGCGCTCAGCGGCGTGCGCGTGGCCATCGCCTGGCTGGTCCCGGCCTGGCTGGCGTTCGAGCTTTTGCCGTCCAAGCTGCCGCACGACACCCTGCCGCTCTATGGCGCCCTGGCCTGGCTGGCCGCCTTCGCCATGACCCGGCCGCTGGCGAGATGGCGCCGCTGGGCGGGGACGGCGCTGTCGCTGGCCGCCGGCCTGGTCCTAGCCGCGCTCCTGGTGGCGGTCGCGCACCGATTCGGCGCGGGCGGCGACCTCTGGCTTGCCTTCCTCGCCGCGGGTCTCGCCGTGCTGGCGGGCGCC
The DNA here is from genome assembly GCA_035642335.1 of Caulobacteraceae bacterium. Lineage (GTDB taxonomy): Bacteria > Pseudomonadota > Alphaproteobacteria > Caulobacterales > Caulobacteraceae > Poindextera. Next base: position 3,088 of record DASQSO010000506.1, on the reverse strand, counting down.
GCCGGCGCGGCGGTGGTGCTGACCCGCTATGGCCTCGTCGCCCTGGCCGCGGCGGGCGTCCTGGGAATCGCCGCCCACGGACTGGTCGTCGCCGGCGTCGGCCCGCGGTTGTCGGCGCTCTGGACCTCGCGGGCGGTTGTCCGCGCCCTCGACCGCGCCAAGCTCGACCCGCTCGCCGGCCTGATCCCCGGCCCGGTCGCCGTGGTCGGCTATGCCGAGCCCAGCCTGGTCTTCAGCCTGGGCACCGAGACCGAGATCGGCGATGTCGGCGACGCCGGCGAGGCCATCTCCGAGGGCAGCCCGGTGGTGGTCGAGGCCCACGATGACGCCGCCTTCGCCGCCGAGCTGGCCGCCGACAAGCTGAAGGCCGCGCCGGCCGCGGTGGTCACCGGTTATGACTATTCCCGCGGCCAGCCGGTCAGGCTCACTATCTACAGGTCCTTGAGCCCGCCGCCGGAACCTGGTCCCGCCGCTCCATAAGTCCATCCGTGAGTCCGAACATGAGCCAAACCCCAAGCCAAGCTATCGAAATCGTCGAAGTCGGCGCCCGCGACGGGCTGCAGAACGAGGCCGCCATCCTCTCGGTCGAGGACCGGGTGGACTTCATCAACCGGCTGGAGGCCTGCGGGGTGAAGCGGATCGAGGCGGTCTCCTTCGTCAATCCGCGCCGGGTGCCGCAGATGGCGGGGGCCGAGGAGATCATGGCCGCGCTGCCGGCGCGAGACAGCGTCTCACGCATCGGTCTTGTTTTGAACGAGCGGGGTTGGGAGCGGTGCGTAGCGGCGGGCTGCGACGAGGCCAATGTGGTGGTCTGCGCCTCCGACGGTTTTGGCATCCGAAACCAGGGGGCCTCGGTGGCCGAGCAGGTGGCGACCATGGCGCGGATCGCCGAGCGCCAGGCGGCGGAGGGCGGCCCACGCCTTTCACTGACCGTCTCGGTGGCCTTCGGCGACCCCTTCGACGGCGAGGTCAGCGAGGCGCAAGTTGCGGCTATCGCGGCCGAGGCGGCGCGCGCCGGCATCGGCGAGATCGCGCTGGGCGACACCATCGGGGTGGCCGACCCCTGGACGGTGCGGCGCAGGATCGAGGCGGTGCGCAAGGTCGCGCCCGAGGCGCGCATCCGCATGCACTTCCACAACACCCGCAACACCGGCTTCGCCAATGTCTACGCCAGCATCGAGGCCGGCTGCCACGTCATCGACGCCAGCACCGGCGGCATCGGCGGCTGCCCCTTCGCCCCCGACGCCACCGGCAACATCGCCACCGAGGACCTGGTCTACATGCTGGAGCGCGGCGGCGTTGAGACGGGCCTGGACCTAGGGAAGCTGATCGAGACGGCCCGCTGGGTCGGCGGCAAACTGGGCAAGGACGCGCCGTCGGCGCTGACGCGGGCGGGGGTGTTTCCGGCGGCTTAGACCGTGGCCCGCCAAACTTTGCCCAGCCCCCCAACCGTCATGGCCCGACTTGATCGGGCCACCCATATGCACCGATCGACCCGGATAGGGCAGTGTTCATGGGTCGCCCGATCAAGTCGGGCGATGACGGGTAAAGAGAGGGTTAGTCGCGCAGATCCGGCGGCGTGGCTTCCTGGGTCAGCGCCGCGATCGCCTCGTCCACGGTCAGCACCTCCTGTCGGTCCGATCCGAAACGCCGCAGGGCCACCTTGCCTTCCTCGGCTTCGCGGCGGCCGACGACGGCGAGGATCGGGACCTTGGCCAGGGAGTGTTCGCGCACCTTGTAGCCGACCTTCTCGTTGCGCAGGTCGGTCTCGACGCGGAGGCCCGCCTTCCTGAACGCCGCCGCGGCCGTCAGCGCAAAGTCGTCGGCATCGGAGGTGATGGTGGCGACCACCGCCTGGGTCGGCGCCAGCCAGAGCGGAAAGGCCCCGGCATAGTGCTCGATCAGCACCCCCAGGAACCGCTCCAGCGAGCCCAGTATGGCCCGGTGCAGCATCACCGGCCGGTGCTTCTGCCCGTCCTCGGCGATGTACGACGCGTCCAGCCGCTCGGGCAGCACGTAGTCGAGCTGCAAGGTGCCGCACTGCCAGGTGCGGCCGATGGCGTCGCGCAGGTGGAACTCCAGCTTCGGGCCGTAGAAGGCGCCTTCGCCCGGCAGCCGCTCGACCTCGATGCCGGCGGCGTTGGCGGCCCGCTCCAGCTTGTCCTCGGCGATCGTCCAGTTCTCGTCCGTGCCGAAGCGCAGGTCGGGGCGCAGGGCGAGCTTCACCGAATCCAGCGCCACGTCCAGGTCGGCATAGATGGATTTCAGCAGCCGGATGAAGGCCACCGATTCCGCCTCGATCTGCTCGTCGGTGCAGAAGATGTGGGCGTCGTCCTGGGCCATCTGGCGCACGCGCAGGAGGCCCATCAGCGAGCCGGAGCTTTCGAACCGGTGCAGGCCCTCGAACTCGGCCAGCCGGATCGGCAGCTCGCGATAGGAGCGCTGGCCGTGCTTGAAGATCTGCACGTGGCCGGGGCAGTTCATCGGCTTGACCGCCAGCACCTCGCCCTCGTCGGTCTCGCAGACGAACATCGAGGCGTGGAACTTGTCCCAGTGGCCCGACTGCTCCCAGAAGGACTTGTCGAGGATCTGCGGCGTCTTCACCTCGTCGTAGCCCTCGGCCTCCATGCGCCGGCGCACATAGTTCTGCAGCGTCCGATAGAGGGTCCAGCCCTTGGGGTGCCAGAACACCATGCCCTTGCCCTCTTCCTGCATGTGGAAGAGGTCCATGGCCGTGCCCAGCTTGCGGTGGTCGCGCTTCTCCGCCTCCTCGATGCGTTTCAGATAGGCTTCCAGGTCGGCGTCGCTGGCCCAGGCCGTGCCATAGATGCGCTGCAGCTGGGCGTTGCGCTGGTCGCCGCGCCAATAGGCGCCGGCCAGCTTGGTCAGCTTGAACGCCTTGCCGACATGACGGGTCGAGGGCAGGTGCGGCCCGCGGCAAAGGTCCTTCCAGGCGCCCTGGTGATAGACGCACACCGGCTCGCCGGCTGGGATGTCGCCGATGATCTCGGCCTTGTAGGCCTCGCCCATGGCCTGGAAATCGGCGATGGCGGCGTCGCGGTCGACCACCTCGCGGGTGATCTTCTCG
>DASQSO010000505.1:0-3778 GCA_035642335.1 Caulobacteraceae bacterium | reverse complement strand
AGCCCAGACCGGCAGAAAGAATGAGACGCGGCCGCCATCGCCGAAACGCCGGTCCGCCGTCGGCAGATTGATCTGCGGGAAGACGGCGATGTCGGGGAGCCAGCTACCGGCGCTCTGATGCACGAAACGGTACTTGGCGCTCAGCTCCACGTCGCCGACGCCAACGGCATCGGGACCGCCGGTATCAAAATCCAGGGGCGCCAGCAGGGTGAGCTGCAGGTCCTTGGCCGCGCCATAGTCGACGTCGAGCCCGGTCTGGCCGGTGGTCTGGCCCGGGAGCGCGGTCCCGGAAACGAAGAGGCGGGCGGCCAAATGGCCGGCGTCCTGCGGGTCCGGGTCGTCCGTCACATAGGGGGGTCCCGCCAGGGCTGGCGCGGCGGCGGCGACCGTCGCGAGGCTGACGGTGAGAAAAAGCCGCCCCCGCACCAGCAGCGCCCTTAAGCCGCGGCCTCGACCTTTGCGCGGCCCGGGGCGGGCGCCGCGGGAGCCCTCGAAAACCGCATGACGCCGTCGTCCACCCGGCCATAGCGGAAGGCCATCAGATCGAGCGCGTAGTTCTGATGGACCCGCCAGGGCGCCTGCTGGCCCTGCTTGGGAAAGCGGTTCATCGCCCGGGTCACATAGCCGGAGCTGAAGTCGAGCCAGGGCGCGGCCTCCAGCGCCTCGTCATTCACCGGTCGGCATTCGGTGAAGCCGCGCCGGTCCATATGGTTCAGCAGGCGGCAGACATATTCCGCCGTCAGGTCAGCTTTCAGGGTCCAGGAGGCGTTGGTGTAGCCGAAGGTCGAGGCGAGGTTCGGCACGCCGGAATACATCATCGCCTTGTAGCTGAAGGTCTCGGCCAGCTCGATCGGGACGCCGTCGACCTTGACCTCAAGCCCGCCCATCAGCTGCATGTCGAGTCCCGTGGCCGTGACAATAACGTCAGCCGGCAGCAACTCGCCGGACCTCAGCCGGATCCCCTCAGCCTCGAAAGCCTCTATATGGTCGGTGACCACCGAGGCGGCCCCGGTCTTGATCGCCTCGAACAGGTCGGCGTCCGGCACGAGGCAGAGACGCTGGTCCCAGGGATTGTAGCGCGGCGTGAAGTGGGTCTCGACGTCGTAGTCCGGCCCCAGCTGGTCGCGCACCATGTTGATCAGCTGGGTTTTCACCAGCCCTGGGCGCTTGCGGCTGAAATTGAAGAAATACAGCTGGCCGAGCACGTTGCGCCAGCGGACGATGTCGTAGGCCAGCTTGGCCGGCAGCCATTTGCGCAGCCGGTTGGCGAAGGCGTCCTCGGCGGGACGCGAGACCACATAGGTCGGCGAGCGCTGCAGCATGGTGACATGGGCCGCCGTCCTGGCCATTTCCGGGACCAGGGTCACCGCCGTCGCGCCACTGCCGATCACCACCACCCGTTTGCCGGCGTAGTCCATATCCTCCGGCCAGGCCTGGGGATGCACGATCCGGCCCTTGAACCGATTCTCCCCCGCGAATTCCGGCCGGTAGCCCTGGGTGTAGTTGTAGTAGCCGGCGCACATGAAGAGGAAGTCGCAACTCACCTGTTCTACCGTCCGCTCCGGGCCGAACTCGTAGTCAACGGTCCAGCGGGACCGGGCGGAGTCCCACGACGCCCGTTTCACCTTGCGGCCATAGTGGACATGCCGGTCGATGCCGAAGGCCCTGGCCGTCTCGCGCAGGTAGCCGAGGATCGCCGGCCCGTCGGCGATCGCCTTGGCCTCTTTCCAGGGGCGAAAGGAAAAACCCAGCGTGTACATGTCGCTGTCCGAGCGGACGCCGGGATAGCGGAACAGGTCCCAGGTGCCGCCGATCGCCTCGCGACCCTCGAAGATGGCGTAGCTCTTGTTCGGGCACAGGGTCTGCAGGTGATAGCCGGCCCCGACGCCGGATATCCCCGCGCCCACCACCAGCACGTCATAGTGCTCCATCGAACAAGACCCTTTCCGGCGAACCCTGGTGAGACGGCGCCGACCGTGGCCTGTCAAGTCAGCCGGGGGTTCGCTCGGCCTCGGCGATCACCCGTTTGGCCTGGGCGAGATCGTCCTCGTCGACCATCAGGCGCGAGGTGATGGCCGTGCCCCAGAGCGAGCCGGCGCCGGCGTCGAACACCGCGGTCTCGATGCCGGCGTCCTTCAGGACGGCGCGCAGGAAGGACAGCCGGACCGCGTTGGACGTGTTCAGCACCTCGACCATAGCGGCAAATCTGTTCGTTCGAGCGGCCCGGCGCAACCCGCGCCGGCGGATTAGTCGACTTGCGCTTCCTGGCCCTGGCGGGATCAGGCGCGGGGGCCTCTAGGCATACGACTCCGTCATCGCCGAATAGGCCAGGGTGCGCAGGTCGCGGCGCAGCGTCAGCCGCGCGTCGGTGCCCATCACCTGCGTCATGAACACCACCGCCAGATCCTCCTTCGGATCGATCCAGAAGGCGGTCGAGGCCGCGCCGCCCCAGAAATATTCGCCAAGCGTGCCCGGCAGCCGGGTCTTGGCGATGTCGATATTGACGCCGCAACCGATGGAAAAGCCGATGCCCGAATAGCCCGCCTCGCTGAAGGCGCCCGGCGGGGCCATGGAGGCCAGTTCGCGGTTGTCCGGCAGGTAGTTCTGGCTGAACAGCTCGACGGTCTTCGGGGAAAGGATCTGCACCCCGTTCAGCGCCCCGCCGTTCAGCATCATGCGGCAGAACTGCATGTAGTCGTGGGCGGTGGAGACCAGCCCGCCGCCGCCGGACTCCAGCGCCGGCGGTGTCGCATAGGTGCTGGCCTGTCCGTCGTCCTGCACCTTCAGGCCCCCGCCCGGCTTGGGCTGATAGCAGGTGGTGAAGCGGTCGAGCTTTTCCGGCGGGCACCAGAAGGCGGTGTCGGTCATGCCCAGCGGCTCGAAAAGGCGCGTGCGCAGGAACTCGCCGAAGCTCATCCCGGACAGGAGCTGCACCAGATAGCCCATCACGTCGATCGACACCGAATAGTTCCACTGGCTCCCAGGCGAGAACTCCAGCGGCACGCCAGATAGCTGTTCGATGAAGGTATCCAGCCCGCCGGGGGTCTGGAAATCGTTGATCTTCAGCTTGCGATAGGCGGCGTCGACGCTGGTGCGCATCATGAAGCCGTAGGTCAGGCCGGAAGTGTGGGTGACCAGGTCGACCACCTTCATCGGCCGGTCCGGCTGGGTGGTCATGAACTGCGGCGGCTGGTCGGCCAAGAGGGTCGGGACGCCGATGGCATAGACGCCGAGCTTCCTGAAGGACGGGATATGGGTATGAACGGCGTCGTCCAGGCCGATCCTGCCCTCCTCGACCAGCATCATCAGCGCCACGGCGGTGATCGGCTTGGTCATGGAGTAGATGCGGAAGATGGCGTCCTCGCGCATCGGCTTGCCGCGCTCGAGATCCATGTGGCCGGACATGCCGGTATGGGCCAGTTCGCCCTTGCGATAGACCTGGGTCAGGATGCCGGGCAGGTGACCGCCATCGACATAGCGTTCCTTCATGACCCGATCCAGGCGCTCAAGCCGCGCCGACGACAGACCCACCGATTCTGGCTTCACCACGTCACTCCATCCCTTGTGCTGTTTGGGATGACCTTAGCGGTCCGGCTGCGAGGTGTGCAAACCGACGATGCGTTTTCGATGAGAAAGGTGATGGTGGACGCGGCTGGGATCGAACCAGCGACCCCCTCGATGTCAACGAGGTGCTCTCCCGCTGAGCTACGCGTCCGGCCAGCGGAGGAGCGCTAATAGCTTGGGCCGGCGGCGCCGACAAGCATCCGATCAGGTCCTA
>DASQSO010000504.1:0-6293 GCA_035642335.1 Caulobacteraceae bacterium | reverse complement strand
GGGCGATGGTCGCGACGCTGGGGATGGATGCGGAGGAGGCGCGGCGGTTCATGGCTTCCGACCTTCACCTCCGGCTCGATGTGGGGGAGGCCAACGAGGAGGAGGTCGCCGCGGCGCTTTCCGAGGTTGCCGGGCGGGCGGTGTCGCCGGCGGAGACCCGGGCGCTGCTGCTCAGCGTCTTCGAGCCGCCGAACCTTGTGCTCTGGGAGGTGGTCGCCAAGCTGCGCCAGCGGATTGCCGTCGGCGGCTTCAGCGATAACCCCGCCTTCGTCGCCGATCTCTTCCCGCCCGGCGGGGCGCTGGAGCCGATGTTCTGGTCTGGGGAACTGCATCTGAGCAAGTCTGGGCCGGCGGCGTTTGCGGCGGTCGCCGCCCGCCTCGGCCTCGATCCGGCCGCCATCGTGTTCATCGACGATTCCGAAGCCAATGTGACCCGCGCTGAGGCCGCTGGCTGGGACGCCATCCGGTTCCGCACGAACGAACGGCTGATCGAGGCGTTTTCCGAACGAGGCCTGCCTTTATGACCACCACCATCCGACCAGCCGTCCCCGCCGACGCGCCATTGATCTTCGCGCTGATCGGCGAGCTGGCGGCCTATGAAAAGCTGTCGCACGAGGTGAGGGCGAGCGAGGTCGGCGTCGCCGCCATCCTTTTCGAACCGTCGCCGCGCGCCTTTTGCGACATCGCCGAACTGGACGGCGCCGCCGTGGGTTTCGCGCTGTGGTTCTACAATGTGTCGACCTTCGAGGGCCGCCACGGCATCTGGCTGGAGGACCTGTTCGTGCGACCTGAGGCGCGCGGCCACGGCGCCGGGCTGGCGCTGCTGCGCCGGCTGGCGCGGCGCTGCCGCGACGAGAACCTGGCGCGGCTGGAATGGGCCGTGCTGGACTGGAACGAACTGGCGATAAGCTTCTATGACGCGCTCGGCGCGTCGGCCAAGTCGGAGTGGATCACCCGCCGGCTGTCGGGCGAGGCGCTTGTGGCGCTGGCGAGGTCCGCGAGCGCACCAACGGCGCCGACGCGCTAGCCGGGTCGCCGCCAGTTCAGCCCGGGAAATCTGGCGAAATCGCGATCGAAGGTAATCCAGTCGCAACCGCTCTCGATGGCCAAGGCTGCGAACCACGCGTCGGTGATAGCGGCGCCCCGAGTTCCGGTCTCGAGGCAAAGACGGCGCAAGATATTCCAGTGCCGGTCGCCAGGTTCGATGACTTCGCAATGGGGCTGATTCAGCAGATCGTCACAGAAGCCGAAGGCTTCCTCTACCGAGCTTGGCGTCACAAAGGTGCGCGGGTTGGTGGTGATGCGGACCAAGGCGCTCAACGTCAGCGGCGACAGTCCATATCTGGCGTCGCCGGCCACGACATCCTCCAGCCAAGACCGGGAGGTCGCGTGTTGCGGCAAGTCCTGCCTGAAGGCGTAGATGAGGACGTTGACGTCCGGGAGGATCATTCGGAGCGCAGCATCCGGCGCACGTTGTCGATGTCGTCCGTCTCTTGCAGGTCTCCGAGACGGACGCCGCCGACAAGCCCCCCTCGAGCTTTGCTGACTCGAGGCATGACGCGGGTGGACTTCGCAGTCTCGCGCTTCTCGGCCACCACTGCCCGCAGCCCCTCTTCGATCAGCGAAGTCAGGGTGCGGCCTTCCGCCGCCGCCTTACGCTTAGCGCGGTTGAGCAAGTCTTCGGTGAGACGGACGGTGGTGCGTTCCGGCATGGCCGAAACTTAAAGGTCATATGTCTATATGTCAAGATGATCGGCGCACGATCGGGCCCAATCGTGCGCCGCACTCATCCAACCTAGGCCTTAGCGGGCTCGGCGGCCGGGGCCGTCGTCAGAGGCGCGCGCATCAGCGGGTAGAACTTGTCCTGCATCTTCGGCAGGGCTTCTGCGAGGATGGTCTCCGGCGTCCAGCCCTCGGCCTTGTTCAGGGTCTCGATCGGGCGCGGCTGGCTGTAGAGGATCAGGTTGTCGCCGCTGGCCCCGAAGACCTGGCCGGAGACGGTTTTCGCCGCGTCCGAGATCAGCGCCACCGACAGCTTGGCCGGCTGGTCGGGGCGGATGGCGGCGGCCATGGTCGCACGACGCTGGGCAGCGGCCTCGTCCTTCACCGGCACCGACTGGGTCATGCGGGTCCAGGCCACCGGGGCCAGGGCGTTGGAGCGCACATTGTTGCGAGCGCCTTCCATGGCGATGATCCGCGACAGGCCGACAATGCCCATCTTGGCCGCGCCGTAGTTGGTCTGGCCGACATTGCCGAACAAGCCCGAGGTCGAGGTGTAGAAGACGTAGGCGCCATCGTTCTGTTCGCGGAAGTGCTCGATGGTGGCGCGGGCGACGTTGAACGAGCCGCGCAGGTGGACGTCGATCACCTTGTCCCAGTCCTGCTCGCTCATCTTATGGAACATGCCGTCGCGCAGGATGCCGGCGGGATTGATCACCGCGTGCAGGCCGCCGAACTTGTCCAGCGCCTGTTGCACCATCCCCTCGACCGCCTTCAGCGAGGTGACGCTCTCGGAATTGGAGATCGCGTCGCCGCCAGCGGCGCGGATTTCCTGGGCCACCATCTCGGCCGGTCCGGCCGAGCCCTCGTCGCCGCCCGCCAGCGAGCCGCCGAGGTCATTGACCACGACCTTGGCGCCTTCCTTGGCCGCGATCAGCGCGCAATCGCGGCCAATGCCGTTGCCGCCGCCGGTGACCAAAACCACCTTCCCGTTCAATACGCCCATGATCTATCTCCTGAAAAAACAATTGAATGTCGCCGATGGCTTAGGCGAGCCGGTCGGCCTTGCGCAAGGCTGGAAAGAGTTTCGCCCAAAGGCCGGTGACGATCAATGCGCCGAAGCCGCCGAAGATCGCCGCGCCGATGGGCCCCAGGAACCGCGCCACGACGCCGCTCTCGAACTCTCCCAGTTCGTTGGAGGCGCCGACGAACAGGCCGGAGACCGCGCCCACCCGGCCGCGCATGGGATCGGGCGTAACCAGCTGAACCAGGGTCTGGCGCACGAAGACCGACAGCATGTCGGCGGCGCCCAGCACCGCCAGCGCCGCCATCGACAGCCAGAGCGACTTGGAAAGGCCGAAGACGATGGTCGCCGCGCCATAGACGGCGACGCCGGCGAGCATGGCCAGGCCGGCGCCGTGACGGATCGGCCGACGGGCGAGGATGAGCGCCATGGTTGTCGCGCCCAGGGCCGGGCCGGTGCGAAGGATGCCGAAGCCGGAGGCGCCGACATGCAGCACGTCGCGCGCGAACACGGGCAGCAGCGCCGTCGCGCCGCCAAGCAGCACCGCGAACAGGTCGAGCGAGATGGCGCCGAAGACGATCTTGTTCTCCCACACGTAGACTAGCCCCTCCTTGATCAGGGCGATGCGCGAGGCGGTGTGGGTCACCGGCGGAGCGTTCCTGGCGATCGCGAAGGTGGCGAGCGCGGCGACCAGGTAGAGGCCGGCCGCGGTTCCGTAGGCGAGGGCGGGGGAGACGCCGACCAGGATGCCGCCGAGCGCCGGCCCGAAGATCCTGGCGGTCTGGCCGGCCAAAGAATTCCAGGCGATCGAGCGGGGCAAAAGCTCGCGCGGCACCAGGTTCGGCGCCAGCGCGTTTTGGGCCGGCTGCATGAAGGCCCGCGAGGCGCCAAAGGCGAAGGCCGCGGCCAGCAAAAGGCTGGTGCTGACCAGGTTCAGACTGCTGAGCACGGCCAAGCCCGCGGCCACCACCGCCTCGGAGACATAGGACATCTTGAGAATGGTCTTACGATTGTGGCGATCAGCGGCTTCGCCCGCCGGCAGGGCCAGAAGGAAGAGCGGCGTGAATGCCGCCAGGCCGACCATCCCGACCAGGAAGGCTGAGTGCTCGACGTCCATCGAGCGTCGGGCAAGCGCATAGATCTGCCAGCCGATGGCGACGCTTTCGATCGAAACGCCGAGCGAGCCTCCAAAGCGGCTGGCCCAGAAAGACAGGTAGTCCCGCTCCTTCCAGATCGTGGTCGCGGGCGGCGGGGCGGTGTCGGCCATGGCCGGCCCTTAACGTGCGAGGCTCCGAGCCGCAACGTAAGCTTGGCGTTGACGAAGGCCCCCGCGCACCCTATGCGAGCGCCTTCGTTGGAACGGACATCGGCAAGACCATGCGACGTCGGCGATCATTGGTGCGGACTAAGGTCCGCCGCTGAACCCCCCGATCCTTAGCGCCGTTGCAGGCGTTTCACGGATTGGGTCCATGTCATCGACCACGTCCAGCCCGCGAACCCTGCCATGATCGAAGAGTCTGCCGCCCGGAACGGCGCCTTGCCGCCCCTGGTCCTCGAACAGGCCCATGACGCCGCCCTTGTCGACGCGCTGATCGAGCGCGCCTTCGGCCCCGGCCGCTACGCCAAGGCGGCCGAACGTCTGCGCGAGCACAACCGGCCGCTGCCGTACATCTCCTACGTGGCCTTTTGCGGCGGCGCTCTGGTCGGTTGCGTGCGCATGTGGCCGATCCGGATCGGCGCGGCGCCGGCGGTGCTGCTGGGCCCGTTCGCGGTCGAGCCGGACTGGCGCAGCCGCGGGCTGGGCGCGGCCCTTATAGAGCGGGCCCGCGCGGCGGCGAAGGCGGCGGGCCACGGGCTGATCCTGCTGGTCGGCGACGCGCCCTATTTCGAGGCCCTCGGGTTTCAAGTAGTTCCCAAGGGCCGCATCGTCATGCCGGGACCGGTCGATCCCGACCGGGTGATGTTCATCAGCTTTACGGGCGACGCCGATCTGGCCGGAATGGTGAGAGCTGATCCGAAAGCCAATCCGAAAGCTGATTTGGGGGCCGCCGGCGCGCCTTGAGGTGGCTGCCGCCAGCGCCTAGGTTCGTTGGCATGAGAGTAACCCAATCGGCGGGCCTGGACGGGGTGGTCGCCGCGGCCAAGACCCAGGCGCCCGGCCGCGGCTTGCCGCCAGTGCATCTGTGGCATCCCGAGCATTGCGGCGAGATCGACATCGTTATCCGCCGCGACGGCCTGTGGTTCCACGAGGGCACGCCGATTGGCCGCGAGGCGCTGGTGCGGCTGTTCTCGACCGTGCTGCGCAAGGACCCCGACGGCTTCCACCTGGTGACGCCGGTGGAGAAGATGAAGATCACGGTAGAGGACGCGCCCTTCATCGCCGTGCGGGTCGACGCCGAGGATGGGGTCCTGCGCTTCATCACCAATGTCGGCGACGTGGTCGAGGCCGGGCCGGACAATCAAATCCGCGTCGAGATGGACGCCGAGACCGGCGAGCCCAGGCCCTATCTGCACGTCCGTCGGGGCCTGGAGGCGCTGATCGCCCGGCCGGTCTTCTACGAGCTGGCCGAAATGGCCGTTGAGCACCAGGCCGACGACGGAACCGCCTTTTCCGTCCAGTCGCACGGGGTCTGGTTCCCGGTCGGACCGATGTGGGCGAACGTCCCATGAGCCCCGCCCAGATGCGGGCATGGATCGCCGGCCGTCTCGACCCCCTGACCAGCTACGATCCCGACAAGCCGCCGGCCACTTCTGACTTCGACCTGAATCCAGACGCCCGCGCCGCTGGCGGGGTGCTGAACCCTGCCGCCGTGCTGGTGCCGCTGGTCGAGCACGAGGCGGGAGTGACGGTGGTCTTCACCCGACGCGCCGACACCCTGCGCGCCCACACCGGCCAGATCGCCTTCCCCGGCGGCCGGTCGGACCCCGGCGAGCCCCCCTGGGCGACGGCGCTGCGCGAGGCGCACGAGGAGATCGGGCTCGATCCGTCCTTCGTGACCGTCGCCGGCCTGTCGACCGGCTATCAGACCCGCACCGGCTATGACATCACCCCGGTGGTCGGCTTCGTGCGGCCTGGTTTCCACCTGATCCCCAATCCCGACGAGGTGGCCGACGTGTTCGAGGTGCCCTTCGCCTTCCTGATGGAGCCCGGCAATCACGAGCGACAGTTCCGCGAGCAGGCCGATGGCATGCGGCGCTATTTCTACGCCATGTCCTACGAGGATCGGGTGATCTGGGGCGCGACGGCGGGCATGGTGCGGGTGCTCTACGAACGCCTCTACGGAAAGGTCGCGGCGAGCGAATGACCCCGGAAGCCAATGACCCATAAGCCAACGATCGGCGTCAAGCCGTGGATGAAGGCCGCCGAGACCCGGGCGGTGATCGCGGCGCTGGAGGTTGCTGGGGGTGCCGGCTGCGCGCGCTTTGTCGGCGGCTGCGTGCGCAACGCGGTGATCGGCCAGCAGGTCGCCGATATCGATATCGCCACCACCCTGACGCCCGACCGGGTGATCGAGGCGCTGAAGGCGGCCACATTGAAGGCGGTTCCCAC
>DASQSO010000503.1:0-3863 GCA_035642335.1 Caulobacteraceae bacterium | reverse complement strand
GATCAAGGGCTTCATGAAGTCGCGCGTGATGTATTCGACCTTGGACATGGCGGGCCTTCAGCTGTTGCGGATGCGGGATACCTCACCCGCGGCGCGGATGCCGGAGCGCAGAGCGCCTTCGATGGACCCGGCCCACTCGGTCGATGTTTCGGAGCCCGCCCAGTGGATGCGACCGCAGGGCTCGCGCAGCGCCGCGCCGAAGCGCGTCATCACCCCGGGCGGCATGGCGCCGACGTAGCCGTGGGTCCAGGGCTCCAATGTCCAGTCGTTGTCGCCGTAGCCGATGGGCTCGGCGGCTTGCGGCCCGAAGAAGCGCACCAGCGAGTCGATGACGGCCTTCTTGCGCGCTTCCTGGCCGGCGGCGCTCATCGCCACGGCGTGGGCGCCCTCGATGAAACAGAGCAGCACCGCCGGCCCGGTCGCCTGGACGTCGTCCATGACGATGCCGAGGGTGTCGTCGTCGGTGGCGATCTGGCCGGAGAGGCCGGTCGCGCGCCAGAACGGCGTCTCATAGGCGACGACCACCTTGATGATTGTCCCCATCGGCATGCGCTGGTGCAGCCCGTCGCGGGCCGCGGGGAGGTGAGGTTCGAACCGGATGCGGGCCGTGGGCCCGGGCGGGGTGGCGACAATGGCGAAGCGCGCCTCGAACTCACCCTGGTCGGTGCTCACCCGCACGCCGTCGGCGTCCTGAACGATGCGGTGGACCGGGGCCGACAGCACCACTCGCTCGCCCAGCTCTTCGGCCAGACGCTGGGCGATCTGCTGCATGCCTCCTTCGAACTTGGCGTCGAGCATGCCGCCCTCGACCGCCATCAGCGCCTCGAGGCCCTCGCTGGTGCGCAGCGCATCGAGAAACCACAGGTAGGAGACCTGACCGGCTTCGGTCGCCCAGGCCCCGCGCGGCACCAGGCGCGCGAAGGCCTTGGCCGCCCTGGTGTACAGATTGCGCCGGATCCAGGTCTCCAGGGTCTGGCCGTCCCATTCGCGGGCCCTTGGCGCATCCCAGGGCGCTTCGGCCGGCACGGTCTTCATGTCGCGGTTCCAGCGGCTCTGCAGCCGCGCCAGCTCCAGCAACCCCAGGAACGGCATGCGCGGCGTCTCGCCGGCGAACCGGGTGATCTTGCCGTCGAGTTGCAAGGTGGCCTGCCCCTTGGCGTACTGCGGATAGGCGGCGATCCCCAGACGCTTGGCCTCGGCCAGCAAGACATGGTGGCTCGCCCCGACCCACTGGCCGCCGAAATCCACCACCCGGCCGGCGACCTCGCCGCGCTTCAGCCGGCCGCCGACGCGGTCGCCGGCCTCCAGCACGATGACCGAGCAGCCGAGATCGGCCAGTTCGTTGGCGGCCTTCAGCCCAGCCATGCCGGCCCCGATGACGATGACCTCGGCCTTGCGCTCCATGACGCCTCCTCAAGCCAATCCGCTTTTCGGCCCGATGGCTTGCGGCTAGGCTCTCTCGCCTATTTAAGTGAACGCGTTCCGATAAATCAAGAGCCGAAGGTCTTCCGCCATGGCGACGCCCGCGAAATCCCAGGCCATAGCGCCTCGCGGCCGTCCCGCACGCAGCGCCGAAGCGGCCGACGCGGTGCGGGCCGCCATCCTGGCCGCCGCCGAGCGGCTATTCACCAGTGCGGGCTACGAAGGCGTCTCCGTGCGCAATGTGGCGAAGGAAGACGGATGCTCGCCGGCGGCGCTCTACCGGCTCTTCCCGCACAAGCGGGCGCTCCTGCGCAACATCTGGGAAGACGCTCTGGGTCTGTTCGACCTGTCGCTCGAACAGGCGACGACGGCTGTGACCGGCCCGCTCGAGCGACTAAGATTGCTGGGACGCGCCTATGTGAATTTCTGGGTGGCTCACCCCGATCATTTCCGCGCCCTCTTCCTGATCGAGGACCGCCTGGTCGATCCGGGCGAGCGCTATTTCGCCGACACCTCGCCCAGCCTGGCGCGGCTGGTGCGGCGCTTTCAGGCGACGACGGAGGCGGCGATCGCCGCCGGCGTGCTGGACGGCGACCCGCGCGAGGTGGTCGAACTGATCTTCTGCGCCCTGCACGGCGTGTCTTCCGGTCTGATCGGCATGCCGGAATACGATTGGGGTCCGCCGGCCGAACTCGCCGGCCGCATGACAGACACCCTGCTGGACGGCTTGGCCCAGGCCTAAACGCGGCTCACGTGCCAGGCGCCGCCGGCGCGGCGCCGGGCAGGAAGGCGTGTAGGGCCGCGACCACCTGGGCGCCCTCGCCGACGGCGGCGGCGACCCGTTTCACCGACACGTCGCGCACGTCGCCTATGGCGAAGACGCCGCGCAGGCTGGTCTCCAGCGGATGCTGGCCGTCCCCGACCCGGGCGCCGGTCTTGACGAAGCCCTTAGCGTCAAGGGCCACGCCGGAGTTCTCCAGCCAGTCGGTGTTGGGGTCAGCGCCGATGAACAGGAAGAGGTGCGACAGGGTCTTGCGTGTCTCCTGGCGGCCGCGGGTATCGCACCAGACGATGGTTTCCAGGACGCCAGCGGCGCCTTCGAGGGCGATGACCTCGGTGTGGGGAACCAGCTCAACATTGGGCAGGGATTTGACCCGGTCGATCAGGTAGCGCGACATGCTGGCCTCGAGCCCGCCCGAGCGGATCAGCACCCAGACCTTGCGGACCTGGCTGGCCAGATAGACGATGGCCTGGCCGGCGGAATTGCCGCCGCCGACCAGCACCACCTCGTGGTCGGCGCAGAGGCGCGCCTCGATCGGCGAGGCCCAATAGTGCACCGACGTGCCCTCGAACTGGTCAAGGTTGGGCACATCGGGGCGGCGGTAGCGGGCGCCCGAGGCGATGACCAGGGACCGCGCGCGCACAGTCTCCTCGTTCGCGAGCGTCAGGCTGAAGCCCTCGCCCGTCGCTGCGAGCGTGTTGACCTGGTCGGGAATAGCCATCTCGACGCCGAACTTGAGCGCCTGGTTATAGGCGCGGGCCATCAGCGCCATGCCCGTGATGCCGGTTGGAAAGCCCAGATAGTTCTCGATGCGCGAGGACGCCCCCGCCTGACCGCCGAACGACCGGCAATCCAGGTTCAGCACCGTCAGGCCTTCGGACCCGGCATAGACAGCCGCGGCCAGTCCGGCCGGTCCGGCGCCGACGATGGCGACGTCATAGAGCCGGGTCGTGTCGATGGGGCCGACCATGCCGAGGCAGCGGGCGAGCTGGCCCTCGGCGGGGTTCCGGAGCAGCTGGCCGCCGGGGCAGAGCACGATCGGCAGGGCGTCAGGTTCGATGTGGAAACGCTCGATCAGCGCCCGGGCCTCCGCATCGGTCTCCGGATCCAGGGTCTGGTGCGGATAGCCGTTGCGGCCGAGGAAGCCTTCCAGTCGCAACAGGTCGGCGCTGGCTGGGCGGCCAATGATGATCGGGCCCGCGCCGGGCAATTCCAGCATGGCGACGCGGCGCAGGATCAGCGCACGCATGATCCGCTCGCCGAGCTCGGCCTCCGCCACCAGCAGCGCGCGCAGCCGGTCTGGCGGTATGAGCACGGCCTCGACGGCGGTCTGGGCGTGGGCCCGGGCCAGCGCCGGACGGCCGGTCAGCTGGCCAAGCTCGCCCAAAAAGGACCCGGGGGTGTAGGTGACGATGGGGCGGACGTGACCGAGTTCGTCGCGCTGAGTGACCGCGACCTCGCCGGAGACGACCAGGGTAAGGCCGTGGCCGGTCTGACCCACCTCCATCAGCGCCTCGCCCTTGGCGAAAGCGCGCGGCTGGCCAAAGCGGCGCAAGCGCTCAACCTCGCGGGCTTCCAGGACCGGGAACCGCTCGCCGTCGCGGTCGTCGAGCCCCGAGAAGGCGGACGGGCTGTCAGTCATGCCGGCGACCCTAATGCG
>DASQSO010000502.1:0-3351 GCA_035642335.1 Caulobacteraceae bacterium | reverse complement strand
CTGTGGCGCGCGGCCGAGGGGTTGCCGGTGACACGGGTCGCGCTCAGCGCCATCGCCGAGTTCGAGCAGGACTGCTGGTTCCAGGACAAACACGTCCCGACCTGCCGGGAGGTGGCCGAACATGCCCGGCGCATCCAGGACGCCGACCTCGCCTATCCGATCATCCTCTCGGCCGACGGGCGGCTGATGGACGGCGGTCACCGCCTGGCCAGGGCCTTTCTGCGCGGCGACTCAGACATCGCCGCCGTGCGGTTCGCCGTGGATCCAGAGCCAGAGCGGATTATCACGACCCGGACGGACTAGGCATGGCGCCGCGCCGGTGATGGCGAACCGCATGCCTATTCGGCGCCACGCGGCGATCCCGCCGAGCGCCCGCGCGGTTGTTCGCCCGCGGTCTGGGCCAGGGGTTTCGGTAGGTCGGCCAGGGTGAGGTAGCCAAGGCCCTTCTTGTCCAGCCGATCGAAGCGGCGGTCGACCACGGTCAGGAACTCGGCGAGCGTGATATGGCCGTCCACCGCCAGGTCGGCCGCCTCGATCGGTTCGGGATCGGGGATCAGCTCGAAGGGCGCTGCGCCGTTGGCGACACTGGCCGCGCCAGGGTCCGCGGGAGCCTTGCGCCGCCCGAAGAGACCGCGAGGCCCGGGGCGATCAATCGGCGGCCCGCCCTGGCTGGACGCGTCGGCGTCCGCGCCAGGCACGCGGAAGGCGCCGAGAATCTCGGGAACCACTTGGTTCTCGTAGGCCTGCAGCTCGAAGGGATCGATCACCCCGTCGTGGTTGGCGTCAAGGGTGTGGAAGAAGGCCTCGGCGTCGGCGCGGAACTCCGCCCGGTCGATGCGACCGTCGCCCTTCTTGTCCACCTGGGCGAACCAGCGGACCACCGGATAGGGCTGGCCGGCCGCCGCGCGGAACGGCTGACCGCTTGGGCTGATGAACAGGCTGGGTCCGCGCATGAGGGCTAACGCGGCGGGCGGCTGAGCGGCCAGCCGCGAGGGCGCCAACGCCGCCAGAAGGGCCATCGCCACCGTGCCGCTCAACCCCGCGCTTCGCATTCGCCGTCGATTGTCACGCCTTTGTTGCGGAGGAATTTCATCGTCAAGGCGCGGCCTTGTGGGGGACGGAACAGGGACTTAAGGAAGCGGGCAAAGCAGACAGAATAAGGGAGGATGCCATGAGCGACGCCGCGGCGCCACGGGAAGAGATTCTGGAGCCGGCGCTCCCGATTGTCGATCCGCACCATCACCTGTGGGATCGCCGGTTGAATCCCGCCGAACTGCCGCCGCCGCGCCATCGGTTCGAGAACGTCATGCGGCTAGCGCCGCGCTACCTGTGGGACGAACTCCATGCCGACATGACGCGCGGCCACAATGTGCGCGGCACGGTCTTCGTCCAGTGTGGGTCCATGTACCGCGCAGATGGACCGGAGGCTCTGCGTCCCATCGGTGAAACCGAATTCGTCAACGGCGTCGCGGCCATGAGCGCCAGCGGCGTCTATGGCGACGTGCGGGCCTGCGCCGGCATTGTCGGCCATGCCGACCTCACCCTGGGGGCAGCCACCGTCGCCGAGGCGCTGCAGGCGCAGATCCTCGCCGGCAATGGCCGCTTTCGCGGCATCCGCCACAGCGCCTCCTGGGACGCGGACCCCGAGGTGTTGGGACCGTTGTCGCGTGGCGGGACCGAGGGCCTCTATCGCTCGGCGGCTTTCCGCGAGGGCTATGCGCGGCTGGCGGCGTTCGAGCTGTCGTTCGACGCCTGGCTGCTCGAGCCGCAGCTGGGTGATCTGATCGACTTGGCGCGGAGCTTTCCGGGCATCCCCATCGTGCTCGACCACGTCGGCACGCCGCTGGGCATCGGCGCCTATGCCGGCAAGCGCGAGGAGCGGTTCGGTGTCTGGCGCGACAACATCCGCACCCTGGCCGCCTGTGACAACGTCTCGGTCAAGCTCGGCGGCCTGGCGATGCCGTTCGCCGGCTTCAGCGACACCTTCATGGCCAGCCCGCCAGCCTCGTCGGCGCAGCTGGCCGCCCAATGGCGGCCTTACATCGAGACCTGCATCGAGGCCTTCGGCGCGGGTCGCGGCATGTTCGAGAGCAACTTTCCCGTCGACCTGTGCAGCTGCACCTATGACGTGCTGTGGAACGCTTTCAAGATCATCACCGCCGGCGCCTCCGACGACGAAAAAGCCGCCCTCTACAGCGGCACGGCGACCCGGGTCTATCGGCTGGAGATTTGAGCGCGTGCAGGCCAGCCAGGTAAGAAAGTCTTATAACATCATATACTTAATGCGTGATTAGCCACATCTGTCCCTTCTCTGTCAATGGGCGACCGGACTCTGTCAATGGGCGACCGGACGCCGTTATTTCCGGTTAAGCATATGATTGCGCGTGAGTTTCTTACCGGTCGATCACCAACAGCCGCATATTTACGCCGTCCTCGACGAAATCGCCGACATCGTGGAATCCCACCGCGCGCGAGCAGGCCAGGGCGACGGTGTTGGCGTGGGTATGCGCGATAAAACAGCGGCTCTCGTCCGGATACAGCGGGAAGGCCACCTCGCGAACATAGGCGCCCAGCATGGCGCGGCCGTAGCCGGCCCCGACGAAGGCGGGATCGCCGATATAGAGGTCGATGCTGAGCCCGTGCTCCACGCTGATCTCAGCCGCCCATTCGGGCCAGTCGACGTTGCGATAGCACTGCAGATAGCCGAAGGGACGCCCCCCGTAGAGCGCCAGGTGGGGATGGGTGGGGTTCTCGCCGCGCACCCGCGGGCCGTACTTCGCCGCCACCTCGTCCAGGCTGATCGGCGTCTTCTGGAAGAAGACACGCACATGCGGCTGGGCGAGCCAGCCGGTCATCAAAGGGAAATCCGCCTCCGACACGCGGTGGAAACCGATGAGGGGGAGCGCACGGGCGGCCATGGGCTGATCTTGGCCGTGCTGGGCGCCGGCCGCAAAAGAAAACCCCCGATCTCGCGACCGGGGGTTTCCGTTGTTTAAAGTTAGCTGGGAAGTCCGGACCTAGAAGTCCATGTCGCCCATGCCGCCCATGCCGCCGCCGGGCATGCCGCCCGCGCCGCCGCCGTTCTTCTTCGGCGCTTCGACGATGGCCGCCTGGGTGGTGATCATCAGGCCGGCCACCGAGGACGCGTCCTGCAGGGCGGTGCGGACCACCTTGGCCGGGTCGATGATGCCGGCCGAGATCAGATCGACATAGTCCTCGGTCTGGGCGTTGAAGCCGTAGGTGGCTGACTTGTGCTCGAGCACCTTGCCGACCACGATGGAGCCTTCAACGCCGGCGTTCTCGGAAATCTGCCGGATCGGGGACTGCAGCGCGCGCCGCACGATGGCGATG
>DASQSO010000501.1:0-5037 GCA_035642335.1 Caulobacteraceae bacterium | reverse complement strand
GGATCATCTCGCCGATGACAGCACGGCGCTCGATCAGATCATTCGGAGTTTCAGCATGAAGACCAGCGCCAGAAACGCCCTTCGCGGCGTCGTCAGCGCCGTGACCATCGGCCAGGTCAACGCCGAGGTGACCCTGGAACTCGCCGACGGCGTGGAGCTCGTCGCGATCATCACCAAGGAGAGCGTGGACGAACTCGGCCTGGCGCCAGGCCGCGAGGCGATGGCCCTGATCAAGTCGAGCTTCGTCATCCTGGCGCCGGGCGACGCGCCCTTGCGGACTTCGGCTCGGAACCACCTGGCCGGAACGGTCGTCCGGCACGTTGAAGGCGCCGTGAGCGACGAGGTCGTCCTCGACATCGGCCAGGGGAAAACCATCACCGCGACCATCACCCGCCACAGCGGCCAGGACCTCGGTTTCAAGGTCGGCGCCCGCGCCCAGGCTCTCATCAAGGCCTCTCACGTGATCCTGGCGGTGGACTAGCGTGGCTGACCCGGGGCGCTCTGGACGGCGCGCCGCCTGAGGATGGTTCAGGGCTGGCCTATCGCGGCTGGGAAAGGCCATAGTCAGCGAATTCTTCGCCGATTTTTGGATTGATCGCTTTTGCGACAGCAATATCCGCCGCCGCGCCTGTCGGGTCGCGGTTGCTTCGTTTCGCCAGTCCGCGAACATAGACGTAGGCGGGGCTCGTTGGATCGATGGCAACGGCTGCATCGGAGTCCTTGATAGCTTCCGCGAAGCGCCCGGCGCGAAAATGGACTACGCCACGCGCGCTAAGCGCGTCTGCGTAGTTCGCATTGATCTCCAGCGCCTTCCCGCAATCCGCCAACGCCAAGTCGAGTTGTCGTCCCCAGATCGCCCGCGCCCAGCAGCGTTTGTAATACGGAAGCGCATCGCCCGGAGTAGCCGCGGTCATCGTGTCGAAATTCTGGATGGCTTCGTCGAAATCTCGATCGGCGCCGGCGCGATCGCCCATCGTCTCGTCGACGAGACCCCTGTAGTTGAAGGCGTTGGCGTAGCCAGGTTTCAGGGTGATGGCCTGACTGAGCTCGGAGAGCGCGAGGTTGTACTTATGTGCGTGAAAATAGATCGATCCGAGATTGAAGAATGCTTCGGCATTCGTGGGGTCTAGTCTGACGGCCTGTTCGAGATCTCTTGCCGCCAGACCTTGCTCGCCCTTATCGTCATATCCGGTCGAACGATTGTTGTAGAGGCCGCTCAATTCGACGCCGGTGTAGCGGCCCGACTCGATCATCGCGGCGCAGCCCTCGATCGTCTGATCGTCCGTGGCGGTAGGGCTGTAACACCAGTCATGCTGCTGCTGCGATTGAGCGCAACAGGCGTTCGCGAGCAAAACGCCGGTCAGAACCATGACGGCGAAAAGCGTTGTGCGCATGGATTTCCCCCTAGATTTCCCGCCAGAAGGCGGCCAGACCATCATAGCTGGAACAATGACAGCGTGCGCGACCGAGCTGGGGTTCACAAGGGGCGGCGCGACGCTTGCCGGCAAGCCAACGACCACGGCAACATCGCAGTGGCGGCGTGGGCCACGTCGGGGGGTGGACGTCTATCGCTCCAACCGCCAAGCTCGGCCCATGTACACTGCCTCGCTCAACCGCACCCGCTACGTCTTCGACGACCTGAAGGCGGTGATGGCGGCCGCCACGCCGGAGCGATCCGGGGATCGGCTGGCTGGGGTGGCGGCGCGGTCCGCCGCCGAGCGCGTGGCGGCGCGGCATGTGCTGGCGGACCTGCCGCTAACTGTGTTCCTCAATGAGCTGGTGGTTCCGTATGAGGCGGACGAGGTCAGCCGGCTGATCGTCGACACCCACGACGCCGCGGCCTTCGCGCCCATCGCCCACCTCACCGTCGGCGCTTTTCGCGACTGGCTGCTGGGCGAGGCGGCCGATACCGCCGCCCTGACCGCCGTCTCGCCGGGGGTGACACCGGAAATGGCCGCGGCGGTCTCCAAGCTGATGCGCAACCAGGACCTTGTGGCCGCGAGCCGCAAATGCCGGGTGGTCACCGGGTTTCGCAACACCATCGGCCTGGAGGGCCGACTCTCGGTGCGACTGCAGCCCAACCACCCCACCGACTCCCCCGCCGGCATCGCCGCGTCGATCCTGGACGGGCTGCTCTATGGCTGCGGCGATGCGGTGATCGGCATCAATCCGGCCTCGGATAATGTGGACTCGACGGTGCGGCTGTTGCGGCTGGTGGACGAGCTGCGCCAAGCCCACGCCATCCCGGCGCAGAGCTGCGTCCTGACCCACATCACCAATTCCCTGGCCGCCATCGAGGCGGGGGCGCCGCTGGACCTGATCTTCCAGTCGATCGCGGGGACGGAAGGAGCCAACCGCGGCTTCGGGGTCGATCTGGCGCTGCTGAACGAGGGCCGGGAGGCGGCCCTCTCGCTCGGCCGCCACGAGGTCGGGCGCAATGTCGCCTATTTCGAGACCGGACAGGGCTCGGCCCTGTCGGCCGGCGCCGACCACGGTGTCGACCAGCAGACCCTGGAGGCCCGCGCCTATGCGGTGGCGCGAAAGTTCGAGCCGCTGCTGGTCAATTCGGTCGTGGGGTTCATCGGGCCGGAATACCTGTTCGACGGCAAACAGATCCTGCGCGCGGGGCTGGAAGACCATTTCTGCGGCAAGCTGCTCGGCCTGCCGATGGGCCTCGACATCTGCTACACCAACCACGCAGAGGCCGATCAGGACGACATGGATACGCTGCTCTCCATGGCGACCCTGGCCGGGGTAAATTTCATCATGGGCGTGCCCGGCGGCGACGACATCATGCTGCACTACCAGTCCACCAGCTTCCACGACGCGGCCTACGCCCGCTCGCTGATGGGCCTGAAACCCGCGCCCGAGTTCGAGCGCTGGCTGATCGACCTGGGCATATTCGACGGCGATGGCCGGCTGTCGCCGCAGGCGCTCAGCGGCGAATCCCGCCGCCTGCTCGACCACGCGACCGCCCTGCTGTGAGCCGGCCGCCCGTTCGCACCCCCATTCCTGTCGATGTCTGGGCGCGGCTGCGGTCAGCCACCGACGCCCGCATTGGTCTTGGCCGCAGCGGCGAGGCCCTGCCGACCAGGGCCATGCTCGACCTGCAATACGCCCACGCCTTGGCGCGCGACGCGGTTCACGAGCCCCTTGCGGTCGAGTCGATCCTGCGGGCACTGGACGGGCTGCCGACCGTCGTTGTCGAGAGCCAGGCTGGTGACCGCCATACCTATCTGACCCGCCCCGATCTCGGGCGACGGTTGGCACTGGCGGACGGCGAACGCCTCACGGCCACGGGCGCGGACCTGGCGATCACGCTTGGCGACGGCCTGTCCGCCGGGGCGGTGGCCGAGAGCGGCCCTCCCCTCGTCCACGCCTTGCTGGCGCGGCTGCCCAGCTGGACGCCGGCGCCCATCGTCGTCGCCAGGCAGGCGCGGGTGGCCCTGGGCGACGAGATCGGCGCGCGGCTCGGCGTTCAGGTCGTGGTGATGCTGATCGGCGAGCGGCCGGGCCTGAGCGCTCCGGCCAGCCTGGGCGCCTACATCACCTGGAACCCCGCCGTCGGCCGGCTCGATGCCGAGCGCAACTGCGTCTCCAACATCCGCCCGGCCGGCCTCGGCATCGACGAGGCGGCCGGCCGCATCGCCTGGCTGGTCGACGCCGCGCGACGGCTGCGGCTGACCGGCGTCGGCCTGAAGGACGCCTATCCGGAGGAAGTGGTCCGGTTAGAGCCGCCGCCCAGGGATCGAGACCTAGGCGCTTGAGGCCGACCGTCGTCGCCTCCGGCGGCGCGATCGGCTAAGACGGTCACCGATCCGCCCGCCGCGCCGCGATCCGTCATAGCCTTTTTGGAGCCTGCCCATGACCGCCCAACGCAAAGTCGCCGTCCTGGTCGGGAGCCTGCGCAAGGCCTCCTTCAGCCGCAAGACCGCCAAGGCGCTGGCGGCGCTGGCGCCCGAGACCCTGCATCTGGAGATCGTCGAGATCGGCCAGCTTCCACCCTATAACGAGGACGAGGAGACGGCCTCGCCGCCGGCCGCCTGGGTCGCCTTCCGCGACCAGGTGCGCGATGCGGACGCGGTGCTGTTCGTGACGCCGGAGTACAACCGCTCGGTTCCCGGCTTCCTGAAAAACGCCATCGATGTCGGCTCGCGGCCTTATGGCAAGAGCGTCTGGAGCGGCAAGCCGGGCGCGGTGGTCAGCGTATCGCCGGGCGCGCTCGGGGCCTTCGGCGCCAACCACCACCTGCGCCAGTCGCTGGTCTTCCTGGATGTTCCGGCCATGCAACAGCCGGAAGCCTATATCGGCGGCGCGGCCGGCCTGTTCGACGAGGCGGGAAATGTGGTCAATGATGGCACGAAAACCTTCCTGACCAGGTTCATGGCCGCCTTCGCCGCCTGGATCGGGGCTAACGGCGGACACTGATCATGCGGGCCGAGGCGGCAGACCGCGCGGCGTGGCCGGCGCTCTCCTATGGGACGCTCAAGGGAACTTCAGAGACGCTGCAGCTCTGGGCCCAGGTCGTCGGCAAGGTGCGGCTGGCCCAGACGCCCTGGCTGAACCACTCCTGGCACGTGCCGCTCTATGTCAACGCCCGCGGGCTGACCACCACGCTGATTCCCCATCGGGCCGGCGCCTTCGACCTGGAATTCGATTTCGTCGCGTCGGCGCTGACCTTGCGAACCGCGACCGGCGGCGGCGGCGCGACGCCGTTGGAGCCGCAGTCGGTGGCCAACTTCTACGGCCGAGTGATGGCCATGCTGGAGGCGGCGGGGGTTCCGGTCGCCATCGATGTCATGCCCAGCGAGATCGCCGAATGCGTCGCCTTCCCCGACGACCATGCGCCGCGCGTCTATGACGCCGCCGCCGCGCGCGACTTCTGGCGCGCCCTGGTTCAGGTTGACCAAGTGTTCAAGCTGTTCCGCACAGGCTTCCTGGGCAAGGCCAGTCCCGTGCACCTGTTCTGGGGCAGTTTCGACCTGGCCGTCACCCGGTTCTCCGGCCGGCCGGCGCCCGCGCATCCTGGCGGCGTTC
>DASQSO010000500.1:0-5018 GCA_035642335.1 Caulobacteraceae bacterium | reverse complement strand
CGCGTCGGCGGCGACCTTCAGGGCGCCGGCGAAGGTGGCGCCGGAGGTGATGCCGCAAAAGATGCCTTCCGACTTGGCCAGGTCCTGGCTGCAGCGGATCGCTTCCGGGCCGGAGACGGTCAGGACGCGGTCGATGAAGTGCTGGTCGACGGCATCCTCGGTCAGCCGCGGAATGAAGTCGGGCGTCCAGCCCTGCATCGGGTGCGGCGTCCAGGCGGCGTTGGGCGCCGATGGCGTGCCGTCGGGATTGCGCGCCTGCGGGCTGTGGCTGGTCAGCAGCGGCGCCGTCTCCGGCTCGCAGACGATGATTTTCGTGTTCGGGCTCTCCTTGGCCAGCACCCGGCCGACCCCTTTCAGTGTGCCGCCGGTGCCGTATCCGGTCACCCAGTAGTCCAGCGGGTCGTCCCTGAAGTCGTCGAGGATTTCCACGGCGGTGGTCCGCGAGTGGATGTCGGGATTGGCCTGGTTCTCGAACTGCCGGGTCCAGAACCAGCCGTGGGCGGTGGCCAGTTCGCGGGTCTTCTCCAGCATGCCGACGGCCCGGAGCGCGGCCGGGGTCACGATCACCTTGGCGCCCAGGAAACGCATCAGCCGGCGCCGTTCGATGCTGAAGCTCTCCGCCATGGTCACCACCAGCGGATAGCCTTTCTGGGCGCAGACCATGGCCAGGCCGATGCCGGTATTGCCGCTGGTGGCCTCGATCACCGTCTGGCCGGGCTTGAGCTCGCCCGAGGCCTCGGCCGCCTCGATGACGCCCAGCGCCAGCCGGTCCTTGACCGAGCCCAGCGGATTGAAGGCTTCCACCTTGACCCAGAGATTGACGTGGTCCGGCGCCAGCTTGCCGATTTTGACCACTGGCGTGCGCCCGATGGTATGAAGGATGTTCGCGTAGCGGGTCATGCGCTCTCCCTGGGCGGCCTTGTTACGGCCAGCCTATCACAGACCGGCGCCCACCGGTCGCTACACGACTTCACAACGTCGCTTGGACAGATTGTGCGGATGTCGCTCGCCGTCATCATCCAGAACTACCGGCGCCCCCAGAACATCGGGCGCATCGTCAGGAATGCCCGCGAGGCCCTGCGCGAGGCGGACATCTTCCTGTTCGACCAGGCGGACGAAGACCTGCGTGGGCGCGATGACATTCCCTGGGGAGAGGTCTGGTTCCAGCGCGCCGAGGTCAATCGCGGCGCCGGCGCGCGGGTGCCGATCGCGGCGCGGATGGGGTTCGATCTCTATATCGCTATCGACGACGACACCTTCCTGACCCCGGCGCAGATTCGGCGGCTGGCCGATATCCTGGTCGCCGAGCCGGACCGTGTGCATGGCGTCTGGGGTCAGCGGCTGGAGTTCGATCGGGGCCACCTCAGCATCCGCAGCGACATAACCCGGGTCAACGCGCCGCTTAGCGTTGTCAACCTCACCTACGCCTTCTCAAGACCCCAAGCCGCGGCGGCGATTCAGCTGTCGGCGCGGCTGGGGTTTCCCGCGTGGCCGAATCTGGATCCGATCGATGACCTCTTGCTGAGCTGCGCCTCGGTCAAGCCGCCGCTTTGTCACGACCTCGGTCCTACCGAACATTGCCCGACCAGTGTCGAGCCGGGTATCGCCACCTGGAAGGAAGACAATTTCAGCGGGCGTCGGCTCGAGGTCGCGCGGAAGCTTTTGGCGCTTCAGTCGATCGCGGTCTTCTCGCCGCTGACCCACACCTGACCGCGCCTAGTTGGTCGCCAGGATCATGTTGCGCACCAGCGGATAGATCTGGTTGGCCCATTTGCGGCCGCTGAACACGCCGTAGTGGCCGACGCCGGGCTGCAGGTGGTGGCGTTTGCGGTTGGCGTAGATGCCGCTGCACAGGGCGTGCGCCGCCACCGTCTGGCCGACCGAGCAGATGTCGTCGCGCTCGCCTTCGACGGTGAGCAGGGCGGTGCGCCGGATGGCGGCCGGATCGACCTTGCGGTTGCGCCAGACCAGCTCGCCGCGCGGCAGCAGATGCTCCTGGAAGACGCGGTTGACGGTCTCCAGATAGAATTCCGCCGTCAGGTCCAGGACGGCGAAATACTCGTCGTAGAAGCTCTTGGCGGTCTGCGCCTCTTCGCTGCGCCCGGCGGCGATGTGGCCGTACATGTCGATGTGGGCGCCGGCGTGCCGGTCGACATTCATCAGCATGAAGGCGGTCAGCTGCACGAAGCCGGGATAGACCTGCCGCCCCGCGCCGGCGTAACGCGCCGGCACCGTCGAGATCAGCTCGCGTTCGAACCAGTCGATCGAGTGGCTGGTGGCCAGTTCGTTGACCTTGGTGGGATTGATCCGGGTGTCCACCGGCCCGGCCATCAGGGTCATGCTCAGCGGGGTGGTCGGGTTGTCGTCCTCGGCCATCAGCGCCACCGCCGCCAGGGCGTGGGCGCAGGGCTGGCAGACCGAGATCATGTGCGCGCCGGCGCCGATCGTCGCGAGATAGTCGATGATGCGGGCGACATAGTCGTCGAAGCCGAACGGACCGGCGGCCAGCGGCGCGTCGCGGGCGTTGCGCCAATCGGTGATGTAGACGTCGTTCTCCGGCAGTAAGGTCTCGACCGTGCCGCGCAACAGCGTGGCGAAGTGGCCGGAAAGCGGCGCGACCAGAAGGACGCGCGGCTGCTCGGAATCGCTCGCCTTACGGAAGCGCACCAGATCGCCGAAGGCGTCGCTGACTACCGTCTGCTCGCTTACCGGCACGTCCTCGCCGCCGACGCGCACGCTCGTGAAGCCGTAGTCGCGACGGTGGTGGGTCAGGCCGGCGCGGGCGAGCATCTCCCAGCCGGCCGCGACCTGCGCCAAGGGCGGGACCTGGCGCACCCAGGGCGGCCCGAAATCCAGCATCGCGCTCGCCCAACCGGCCGCCAACCGCGCCGGGGCCATGAGGTCCGCCTGGGCCTGAAAGGCTGGATAGCGCATTCACCCTCGCGTCTTCGCCAGCTGAACCGGCCAGGCTTTTTCATGCGCCAAATCCCGGACCGGGAGTCGCCGCCTGGATGGATTTGGCCGATGCGAGGGCCGGGCAAGCCAGGCGCACGCGCCGTCGTGGGCGCCGTGAAGGCCTGGGCGCCCAAAATTCGGCCATTCGCGCCGGGGAACAGTGGCCCCCCAGACGGGGTTGGACCTCCGCCGCCGATCGGCTCTACGCCATTAGTCAAGACCGCCAGTCGAAGGGATAGCAAAACCCGTGGCCCCGGCCTCGCTCAGCATCTCCAGCCGCAACTATTCGTCCTGGTCCTTGCGCGGCTGGCTGCTCTGCAAGTTCGCCGGGATCGAGTTCGAGGCGGTCATGCTGCCGATCGACGACGCCTCGGCGCGGGCGGAACTTCTGCTGCTTTCGCCGTCGTTCCTCACCCCCTGCCTGACCTACGACGGCGTCCAGGTCTGGGACACGCTGGCCATCGCCGAGTTCCTCAACGAGATCGCGCCCGAGGCCGGGCTGTTGCCCGCCGACCGGGCCGAGCGCGCCCACTGCCGGGCGATCAGCGGCGAGATGCACTCGGGCTTCGCGAACCTGCGCGCCGCCCTGCCGATGAACCTTCGCGCCAGCCATCCGGGCTTCAAGGTTTGGAGCGGCGCCCAGTCCGACATCGACCGCATCGCGGCCATCTGGCGCGAGCGGCTGGCCGCCTCCGCCGGCCCCTTCCTGTTCGGCGAGCCGACCATCGCCGACGCCATGTACGCGCCGGTCTGCACCCGCTTTTCGACCTACGACGTCAAGCTGGACGGACCTTGCGCCGGCTATCGTGACCGCGTCCTGGCGCTGCCCTATATGCGCGAATGGACCACCGCGGCCCTTCTGGAGCCGGAAGAGGTCGAGGAGCTGGACGTCGAGTTCTAGGCGCGACCGCTCTTTGTTATCCGCTCATCCCGGCGAAATGACCATAGGTTTTCATCCATTTGATTTCATTGGATAAAAACAGGCCATTTTCGCCCGTGTAGGAACTGTGCAGAAGAATCTGCATGGTTGTGCCGGAAAGGCCCAACCTTGGCAGTTGCTAGCGATTCCCACAACCGGCCGAAACGGCCCGGTTGGGCGGCAGGCCGGAGCCTGCCGCCAAGCGGAGCGAGGTCAAGCGACGGCCTCTTGCCGGGGCTCGATGAGCCGCAGAACTATCCGCCCGGTGAGCGGAACCGCATCGCAACTGAGGTTGAAGCCCTTGCCGTCCTTGTTCGGCCACGCCGCCCCGATGGGGGTCCAGATCGAGGCGCTGCCGTCGCCAGTGACGCGATAGAGCCGATGGGTCGGCCGGCGGGGCTCAGCGGGGGGCTGCGGACGCTCGGCGGTCGAAGCCTTGGTCTTGGTGGTCATGGGAGCCTCCTTCACTCAGCCGCGGGACCATCCCGCGGCTTCATGGGGAGCCCACGCGACAGGGCAGGAGCCGGCAGTCACACCCCGCGCGAAGCGCGCCCGAAGGGAGCGGAGCTGCGCGAAGCCAGCGAGCTGGGTTGACGGTCGGCGGCCCTGGCGCACTACGCTCACCGTTCGAAGCCGTGATGGTCCTGTGCTCTTGGAGGTTCCTATGGCCGCGAAGCCGTTGGAGACGCGCCCAACTTTCTGGCCGCCAATCGAAAATCAGCCGACACCCGGTCTCGCGGACATGGCAATCAGGTCGCGACGCACGCCTGCGACCAGAGCGTGGGCCTCGGGGTGGTCGTCCGGCCAGATCAGGCGCTCTACAACGGCCAGCCTGGCGATTGCCGCCTCCAAGTTGGCCGAACCGGAGGTCGGGAGGTGCTCCAATAGAGTCTCCCGCTTTTCGAACAGCACATCCAGACAGCCGTCGATGTCGCGTAATTCCTTTGCCCAAGGCAAAGCCTGCTGCTCAGCCGGACTGAGTTTGAACCAGTCATGCTCCTTCGCGAGCCAGGTTTCCAATCTGGCCCAGCGGGTCTGGAGGCGTCTGATCTTCGTGGCGTGGCGTGGCGATGGGGCACAGCCAGGGCGTGCTGCGCCGTTTGATAATCGCATCGCCCCGCAGTAGGCTACGCCGCGTTGAGCG
>DASQSO010000499.1:0-3458 GCA_035642335.1 Caulobacteraceae bacterium | reverse complement strand
TCCAGACCTTCACCTCGCAAGAGCGCCGACTGACCCTGACGGCGCTGATGATCGTCTTCCTGCTCGGCGCCCTCGACCAGACCATCGTGTCGACCGCCATGCCGCGCATCGTGGCGCAGCTGAAGGGGCTGAACCTCTACGCCTGGGTCACCACGTCTTACCTTCTTACCTCGACGGTGATGGTGCCGATCTGGGGCAAGCTCTCCGACCTGCATGGGCGCAAGCCGGTGCTGCTTTCCGGCATCGGCATCTTCCTGGTCGGCTCGTGGCTGTCGGGCCTTTCCGGCGAGTTCGGGCCGCTGCCGCTGCTGGGCGGCGGCATGAGCCAGCTGATCGTCTTCCGCGCCATCCAGGGCATCGGCGGCGGCGCGCTCTTCACCACCTCTTTCGCCATCATCGCCGACCTGTTCGAGCCGCGCGAGCGGGGCAAGTTTTCCGGCCTGTTCGGGGCGACCTTCGGCCTGGCCAGCGTCATCGGGCCGGTGGCCGGCGGCTTCTTCACCGACCACGCGACGGTGCATCCATTCGGCCATGTGATCGAGGGCTGGCGCTTCATCTTCTATGTGAACCTGCCGCTGTCGCTGCTTTCAATGTTCATGATCATCGTCAAGATGCCCCGGCTGCTGCACCGCGGCGGCGGGGCGATCGACTATCTGGGCGCGGCCCTGATCGTCATGGCCTTCGCGCCCTTGCTGCTGGCCATGAGCTGGGGCGGCGAGACCTATCCCTGGAGTTCGCCGCGGATCGTCGGCCTGCTGGTCTTTTCGGCCGCAGCGCTCATGGCGCTGATCTGGGTCGAGACCCGGGTGCCCGAGCCGGTGGTGCCGCTGCAACTGTTCTCCAATCGGGTGTTCTCGACCTGCAACGCCGCCGGCTTCATTATCAATATGGCCTTCATGGGGGTGGTGACCTTCCTGCCGCTGTTCATGCAGGTCGGCCAGGGCGTGGCGGCGACCCGGAGCGGCCTTGCCCTGTTGCCGATGATGTTCGGCCTGATCGCCTCCAGCACCGTCACCGGTTTTTTGGTCTCCAGGACCGGGCTCTACAAGCCGTTCATGCTGATCGGCGGCGTCATCCTGATCGCCGGCGTGGTGCTGCTCACCGGCATCGGCCCGGACACCAGCCTGGCCGGCATCGGCTGGCGGCTGCTGATCGTCGGCGTCGGCCTTGGCCCCTCGCAGAGCCTGTTCAGCCTGGCGGTGCAGAACGCGGTGCCGCCGCATCAGCTGGGCGTCGCCACCAGCGGCAACCAGTTCTTCCGCCAGATCGGCCAGACCATCGGCGTCGCTTTATTCGGCGCCCTGCTCACCCACAACATCAATACCGAACTTGCCTCGCGCGCGCCCACCGACCCGCACGGCGTCCACCAGACCGTGGACTTGGGCCAGTTGCAGGCCATGGCCCTGTCCCAGGCCGCGCCGCCCGAGGTGCGCGCCAAGTCGCCGCCGATCTCGCCGGCCATGCTGGAGGCGACGCGCGAGAGCTTCGCGGTCGCCATCGTGCACGTGTTCGAGGTCAGCCTGGCGGTGCTGGGCCTGGCCATGGTGATCATCATCTTCATCCCCGCCGTGCCCATGCGCCCGCGCGCCGAGCGGATGGCGGAAGCGGAAGCCGCCGCGGCGGCCGGGGCGGCGGCCGAGTAACCCCGCTCAAAGGAAGCTGTACGGATCCACGTCGATGGTGATCCGCACCGAGGCCGGCGGCTTCACCCGCGCCCGCCAGGCGGCGAGGAAGCCCTGCAGGTCGACGGTGCGGTCGGCGCGCACCAGGAAGCGCTTGCGCCGGCGCCCGCGCACCAGGCTCTGCGGCGCGTCGGCCGGGCCATAGACCTCGACCCCCACGGCATTGGGCGCGGCGGCGGCCATGGCGCGCACGGAGGCTTCCAGCACCGCCGCATCGCGCCCGACCACGATCAGCGCCGCCAGCCGTCCGAACGGCGGCAGGCCGGCGGCCTCGCGCGCGGCCATCTCGGCGGCGACGAAGGCGTCGCGGTCCTGCGCCGCCAGCGCCCGCATCACCGCCTGCTCCGGCGCATAGGTCTGGATCAGCGCCCGGCCCGACGCCTCGCGCCGCCCGGCGCGCCCACCGGCCTGGGTCAAGAGCTGAAAGGTGCGCTCGGCGGCCCGCAGGTCGCCGCCGCGCAGGCCGAGGTCGGCGTCGACCACCCCGACCAGCGTGAGGTTGGGGAAATCGTGCCCCTTGGCCGCGGCCTGGGTGGCGACCATCACGTCGATCTCGCCATCGGTCATGGCCTGGACCATGGCCCGCGCCCCGGCCGCGTCGAACACCGTATC
Source organism: Caulobacteraceae bacterium (assembly GCA_035642335.1). Lineage (GTDB taxonomy): Bacteria > Pseudomonadota > Alphaproteobacteria > Caulobacterales > Caulobacteraceae > Poindextera. The sequence goes on along the minus strand of DASQSO010000499.1, from coordinate 1,164 downwards.
GGAGGAGAAGACCGCGACCCGCGCCTCGGGGAAGCGCGATCGCACCTCTTCCTCGACCCGCTCGACCCCTGGCCCGATCGAGACTAGCGACTCGGCCGCGCCGCAGTGGGGGCACTTGTCCGGCTTGGGCATGGAAAAGCCGGTCAGGTGGCAGACCAGCCGGCCGGTGTAGCGGTGCTCGACCAGCCAGGAATCCGTGTCCGGAGCGGTCATCTTCTCGCCGCAGGCCCGGCACAGCACCAACGGCGCATAGCCCCGGCGATTGAGGAAGAGCAGGCTCTGTTCGCCCCTTTCCCAGGTCCGCGCCATCGCCGTCACCAGCGGCGGCGACAGCCACGCGCCGGGCTCCGGCGGGTCCTCGCGCAGATCGATCAGCTCGACGCTGGGCAGCCGCGCCATGCCGTGGCGCGCGGCCAGCTTCAGCCAACGATAGCGGCCGGTCTCGGCGTTCCACAGGGTCTCCAGCGAAGGCGTCGCCGAAGCCAGCACCACCAGCGCCGCCTCGATCTTGGCGCGCGCCACGGCAAGGTCGCGGGCCTGGTAGACGAAGCCGTCCTCCTGCTTGAACGAGCCGTCGTGCTCCTCGTCGACCACGATCAGCTTCAGGTTGGCGAAGGGCAGGAAGAGGGCCGAGCGGGCGCCGACGACGATGCGGCAGCGGCCCTCGGCCACCGCCTCCCACACCCGCCGTCGCGCCGGCGGCGTGATCGCCGAGTGCCACTCGGCCGGCGCGGCGCCGAAACGCTCGGCGAAGCGGTCGATCACCGCCTGGGTCAGGGCGATCTCCGGCAGCAGCACCAGGATCTGGGCGGTGGGATCGACCTGCAAGGTCGCCGCGACCGCCTCCAGATAGACCTCGGTCTTGCCAGAGCCGGTGACCCCGTCCAGCAGCGCCGCCTGGAACCCGCCCTGGCCGACCAGTTCGGCCAGGGCGGACGCCGCCGCCGCCTGGCTGGCGTTGAGCGGCCGACCTTTCAGGTCCGTATCGGGCGCCTCGAAGTCGGCGCTGGGCTCGACCAGCCGGGTCTCCAGCGCGCCAAGCTCGATCAGCCCACGGATGACGCCGGTGGAGACGCCTGCCGCCAAGGCCAGCGCACCCGCCGCCATAGGCTCAACCGCCGCTTCCAGCGCCCGCGCCCGCGCTGGCGTCATCCGCGCGACGCC
>DASQSO010000498.1:0-8305 GCA_035642335.1 Caulobacteraceae bacterium | reverse complement strand
ATGGCCCGCGCCCTTGAGACGGCGCCTCGCGTGGCCATAGACATCAACCGCTACGTCCAGGGCGAGCAGCTGGACATGAACGGGCTGGCCGCCGCGGTGCGCCTGTGGGTCATGGCGCTTGAGATCGAGCTTGTCGCGCGCTCCATCGCCACCGACGACCGCCGGCCGCTGGGCGTCACCCTGACCGGTCTCAGCGAATGGCTCACGCGCCAGGGCCTGGCTTACGACAGCCCGCAGGGGCGGTGCGCCGCTGCGCAGGCCTTCGCCCTGGTCGCCGCCGCAGGACTGGCGGCTTCGGCCGAAGTCGGCGCCATCCTCGGCCCCTGCCCGGGCTTCGCCAAGGTGCGCGAGGCCGTGCTGGGGGCCATCGGTCGCCGCGCCGAGGCTTGCGACCGCTCGACCGCGATCGGACAGCGCGCCGCCCTGCTGTTCGACGACGCCCTGGCCGCAGCCGGCCGCGACGGCTTGCGGCACATGCAGGTGACCGCGATCTACGACGACCCGGAACTGGCTCTGCGCCTTGGGCGATCGGCGACCGGCGTCACCCCCTGGCCCGGCCCCATCGCCATTTCCGAGACCAGCGATGGCGCGGTGTTGCGCGGCCTGGCGCCGGCCGCCGTCGATGGCCTGCGCGCCATCGGCGCCGATCCCGACGAGGCCGTCACCGCCCTGCTCGGTCATCGCAGCCTGGACGGCGCGCCGGGCGTCAATCAGGCATCGTTGCGCGAACGCGGCTTCACCGACCACGAACTCGACGCCGTCACGGCCGCCCTGCCGGCGGCGTCATCGCTGCGGGAGGCCTTTTCCGCGGGCGTGGTCGGCGAGGGCTTCGTCCGAGACGTGCTCGGCGCGCCTGCCGAAACGGTGAGCGATCCCGATCTCGACGTGCTGGCCATCGCCGGCTTCACACCTGCCCAGACCGCGGCGGCCGGGCGCCACATCCTGGGAGCGCCGGATCTCGGCGCCAGCGACCTGCCCGACGAGGTCAAGGCGCTGTTGGCCGGCTTGGGCGACATCGACGTCCGGGCCCGCAGCGCCATGAGCGCGGCCTGCGAGGCCTTCACTTGCGCGCCGGCGCTCTCGGCCATCGCGCTCGACTGGCGAACCGGGGTGGCGACCGTTCAGGCGCTGCACGCCGAGGCCGCGCGCGCCGACGCCAGGGCGATCTGGCTGCGGCGGACCGATCCCCCCGCCGGCTTCCGCCTGGACCTGCCCAATGTCGAGGAGCCGCAACGCCGTCCCGCCGCCGCGGCGCCGGCCGCGCCCATCGTCACCGAGCGCATCGTCGAGACCTTCATCGAGCGCGAACGGGTGCGCCGGAGACTGCCCGACCGGCGCAAAGGCTATATCCAGAAGGCCACGGTCGGCGGCCACAAAGTCTATCTGCACACCGGCGAATACGATGACGGCCAGCTCGGCGAGGTGTTCATCGACATGCACAAGGAAGGCGCGGCCTTCCGTTCGCTGATGAACAATTTCGCCATCGCCGTCTCCATCGGGCTGCAGTACGGCGTGCCATTGGACGAGTTCGTCGAGGCCTTCGTCTTCACCCGCTTCGAGCCGGCCGGACCGGTCACCGGTAACGATTCGATCCGCTCGGCGACCTCGATCCTGGACTATCTGTTCCGCGAACTGGCCGTCTCCTACCTGGACCGCGAGGACCTGGCCAACGCCGACCCGCACGAGTTCAACGCCGATGGCATGGGCGCCGGCGCGTCGGAGGGGCTGAGCCAGGACACCGAGGCGGAGGCGGCCGTGCCGGCCTCGCGCTTCATATCCAAGGGATTTTCGCGCGGGTCCGCGCCGGACAACCTGGTCTTTCTGCCGACCGCGCCGCGGCGACACGAGGCGCGGGCGGCCGGCGAGATCGAAGAAGACGTCTGTCCGGCCTGCGGCGACCTTTCGCTGATCCGTCGCGCCGGGCGGCTGGTCTGCGACAGCTGCGGCGCGGCGCCTGAACGACTCGGCTAAGCGACTTCCTCATCAACTGGCCCCAGGTGCGCCGCGATGAAATCCGTTGCACTGATCATTGTGCTTTCGCTCGCCGCGGCTGCCGCCTTCGCACAGAACACCGCCGAGGTTGGCCGCGCCCAGGACGGCGCCAGCTGCCCGCGCTGCGACCTGTTCCAGGCGGACCTGAGCAACCGCGACCTCGCCGGCCGCGATTTCACCGGCGCGCGGCTTCAGCAGGCTGACCTCAGCGTCTCGGTGTTCGACCATGCGCGGTTCGGCGGCGACGACCTGCGCGATGTCAACGGCTATGGGGCCCGCTTCACCGGCGCCGATTTCGCCGGGGCCAACATGACCAACGCCACCTTCGTCGGGGCCTATCTCGACGGCGCCGACCTCCGCGGCGCGAACTTGTCGGGCGTGAACTTCTCGGGCGCCGAACTGGCCCGCGCGGTGGGCCTCAGCCAGTCGCAGCTGAACACCGCCTGCGGCGACCAGAGCACCACCCTCCCAGCCGGCATGCACCTGCCGGTCTGCCGGTAGAGAAGGCCGCTCCCTGGGTAAGCGGGAGCAACGTTTTCCGTACCGGCTGAAAGAGGATATCGTGAATGCCCGCAAATGGCGTGACGAGCGGACTCAAAGTCATTTGAGGAAGTCAGCCCCAACAGTTATCCATGAAATCCGGCACGTCGCCGTCGTACGACCGAGCAAAGAACCCGACTGCGGTATCAGCGCCTATGACTAGCGCAACGCCGTTAGAATGCGTGCACTTGCCTCCGTAAACAGTTTGTACCTTGTTGAAGGGCGGCGCCGCGCCGGACGCCGCCGGAGCGTCGTCCGCGCGGACCCGCGTGGAGAGGAGACAAAATGCCATGCCCTTGCTGCCGCCGAGCACTAACGCAGCGTATCGGGGCGCCCCATCGGCCGCTTGGTTCCTTGTGCTGGCGAGCGTGCTGACCATCCTGCCGGGTTGCATCCACTACTTTCTGCCGGACGGCGGGGCGGGCGTGATCGCGCACATCGATCTGTCCATACGCGCCGACACTATCATCGCGATTTTCGCTTGGTACGGCGCGATACAGATTCCGTTCGGGATTTTGAACTTGATCATAGCGCTTCGCTATCGCACGCTCGTGCCACTGGTCCTGCTGCTGATGATCGTCATGCAGGCGCTTAGCGCCTTCTCCGCATGGGTCTGGAAGGGGGGCGCCCTCGGTCATCACCCGCCGGAGCACTATGGCAGCATCGCCTTCGTCGTCCTGGGTATTCTGTTCTTGGCGCTGTCGCTGCGCCCTCCCCCGGCTTCGGCGGCCTAGACCTTGACCTGTGGGGCCAAGCGGATGTGCAGTTCGCGCAGCTGCTTGTCCATCACCTCGGACGGGGCGTTCATCATCAGGTCCTGGGCCTGCTGGTTCAGCGGGAAGGCGATGACCTCGCGGATGTTCTCGGCGCCGGCCAGCAGCATGACGATGCGGTCGATGCCTGGCGCCATGCCGCCGTGGGGCGGCGCGCCATAGCGGAAGGCGTTCAGCATGCCGCCGAACTGCCGCTCGACCTCTTCGGCCGGATAGCCGGCGATCTCGAACGCCTTCAGCATGATCTCGGGCTTGTGGTTGCGAAGCGCGCCCGAGCAGAGTTCGACGCCGTTGACGACGATGTCGTACTGATAGGCCAGGATATCGAGCGGATCCTTGGTCTCAAGCGCCTCCAACTCGCCTTGCGGCATCGAGAACGGGTTGTGCGAGAAGTCCAGGTGGTTGGCCTCCTCGTTGAACTCGAACATCGGGAAGTCGACGATCCAGCAGAAGTCGAACCGGTCCTTGGCGACCAGGTCGAGGTCCGTGCCCACGCGGGTGCGCGCCAGGCCGGCGAAACGGTAGAAGCTCTTCGGATCGCCGGCGACGAAGAAGGCCGCGTCGCCGACCGCCAGGCCCAACTTCGCGCGGATCGCCTCGGCGCGTTCGGGGCCAATGTTGCGGGCGATCGGGCCGGCGCCGCCCTCCTCGCCCTCGCGCCAGAAGATGTAGCCGAGGCCCGGCTGGCCCTCGCCCTGCGCCCAGGCGTTCATGCGGTCGCAGAAGGCGCGTGAACCGCCGCCCGGCGCCGGAACGGCCCAGACCGCGTTCTTGGGCTCCTCCAGCATGCGCGCGAAGAGGCCGAAGCCGCCGCCGCGGAAAGGCTCGGAGACGTCCTGCATCACCAGCGGGTTGCGCAGGTCGGGCTTGTCGGCGCCATACTTGGCGATGGCGTCGCGATAGGCGATGCGCGGGAAGGGATAGGGCGTCACCGCCTTGCCGTTGGCGAACTCCTGAAAGAGGCCGTGCAGCACCGGCTCCATGGTGGCGAACACGTCTTCCTGGGTCACGAAGCTCATTTCCAGGTCGAGCTGGTAGAATTCGCCCGGCGAACGGTCGGCGCGGGCGTCCTCGTCGCGGAAACAGGCGGCGATCTGGAAATAGCGGTCGAAGCCGGAGACCATCAGCAGCTGTTTGAACTGCTGCGGCGCCTGGGGCAGGGCGTAGAACTTGCCGGGATGCAGCCGCGACGGCACCAGGAAGTCGCGCGCGCCCTCAGGGGACGAGGCGGTCAGGATCGGGGTCTGGAACTCCAGAAAACCCTGGTCGATCATCCGCCGGCGCACGGAATCGATTACCCTCGAGCGCAGCACGATGCTGCGGTGCAGGCTCTCGCGGCGCAGGTCCAGATAGCGGTATTTGAGCCGCAGTTCTTCCGGATAGTCCGGCTCGCCGAACACCGGCACCGGCAGTTCGGCGGCCTCGGACAGCACCTCGATGGCGGCCACCCGCACCTCGACCTCGCCGGTCGGCAGGTTGGGGTTCAGGGTCTCGGCGCTGCGGGCCAGCACCTGGCCGTCGATGCGGATGACGCTCTCGGCCCGCAGCCGCTCGGCGACAGCGAAACCGGGCGTCTCGGGGCTCAGCACCAGCTGGGTCAGCCCATAGTGGTCGCGCAGGTCGATGAACATCAGCCCGCCGTGATCGCGCTTGCGGTGGATCCAGCCGGACAGCCGCACCACCTCGCCCGCGTCGCGTGCGCGAAGCTCGCCGCAGGTATGGGTGCGATAGGCATGCGGGGCGGTCACGAGGCGGGCCTTGGGGCTTGATTTGGAAAGGCGCGGAAGGGCGCATGGCGGCGCGCCCGTGTCAAGATTAGGCCGGCGCGGCGCGCTCCGATGCGCCTTAGCCGCCCGTTACCGGGATGGCGACCGCGCACGGATTGAAGTCGTCGTGCTGGGCTTTATGGATCTTGTCGATCTCGGCCTTGAAATAGGCGCTGGTCGTGTCCAGAACGCGCGGATTCGGCCGGCTGGCCGCCGGCATGTCGGCCAGGACCTGGACGGCGATCATGCGGTCCTGCGGCGCCTCGACCGGCTCGCCGATCTTGATCGCGCGCACCACATCCTCGCCGACCACGACGCGGCCGAATGTGGTATATTTCTGGTTGAGTTCGAAGCGATCGTTACGCATCAGGAAGAACTGGCTGTTGCCGGAATCCTCGGCGTCCGCGCGCGCCATGCCGATGGCGCCGGCGCAGAACAGCCCAAAGCCGTTCAACTTGCCGTCGACGGTGATGGTCGCCATGGCGCTGGGCTGGCTGACCACAGGCAGCGCGCCGATAAAGCCGACCTCGCCGTCGGGGATCTGAGTGACGTCGGTCTCGCCGACGCCCGGCGCGTGCCGGAAGGTGAACTCGGCCTTGACATTGGGCAGGGAAGAGCCGCCGGCGCCGGTGTTCTGCGGGTCGCCGGTCTGGTCCATGAAGCCATCGATGACGCGGAAGAAGCTCTGGCCGTCGTAGAAATGCTGGCGCGCCAGCGTCTCGATCTGCGCGACCGTGGCCGGCGCCGCCAGCGGATAGAGTTCGACCAGGATGCGGCCCTTGTTGGTGTCGATGACCAGGGTGTTGTCGGCGTCGACCGACCGCCAGTCGCCGGGTCCGGGCGGCGGGATCGCCACGGTCGGGGCCGCCGCCGGCGCCGGAGTCGGGGTCGTGAGCGCCGAGACCGACGGTTGGGCGAGGGCCGGCGCGGCGGCCAGGACGCTTGCCGCCAACGCCAGAACAACAGGCCTCATCCCAACTCCACCTTTTCCATCAGCGCCGCGACGACCGTGGGGGTCACAAACGGCGTCACATCGCCGCCCATGCGGGCGATCACCTTCACCAGGTTCGACGACACCGCCATGTGCTCCGGGCTGGCCATCAGGAAGACGGTCTCGATCGAGCGGTCCAGTTGCAGGTTCATCGCCATCAATTGGAATTCGTAGTCGTAGTCGGTAACCGCACGAAGGCCGCGCAGGAGGATTTGCGCGCCAACCTCGCGGGCGAAATGCACCAGAAGGTTCTGGTAGGGCAAGACCTCAATCTTGGCGATATTGCTCAAGGGTTCCGTGGCCCGTCTCGCCATCTCGACGCGCTCGTCGAGCGAGAACATCGGGCCTTTTTCGTTGTTGATGGCGACGCCGATGACCAGCTTGTCGACCAGTTTGGCCCCCCGGGCCAATATGTCGAGGTGCCCGTTGTGGATCGGGTCGAAGGTGCCGGGATAAAGGCCGACACGCGTCATGCTGCTATCCCCTGGTCAAGGTTACGCGCCGCCGATGGACTTGGAAATTGTCGCGCTGTCAATCGGCTTAAACTTCGTCGCCGTCGTCTTCGTCGGCTTCGGTCTCGCCGTCGCCCTCCAGCCGCTCGACGCCGACCACGTGTTCGTCGTCGGCGGTCCGGAAGATGGTGACGCCCGAGGTGTTGCGCCCGGCGGTGCGGATGCCCGCCACTGGCACGCGGATCAGTTGGCCCTGGTCGGTGACCAGCAGGATGCCGTCGCTGTCCTCCACGGGGAAAGAGGCGACCAGCCGCCCGCCCTTCTTGGACAGGTCGTGGGCGATCAGTCCCTGTCCGCCCCGGCCGGTGCGGCGGTACTCATAGGCCGAGGTGCGCTTGCCAAAGCCCTCTGACGAGACGGTCAGGATGAATTCCTCGGCCGCGCCGAGCTCGGCGATACGCTCCAGCGGCAGGCTGACCTGATCTTCGCCGAGCTCGTCGTCGTCCTCCACGGCCGAGGCAACCTCATCAGACTCGCCACGCAGGGCCGCGCGCATGGCGCTGGCGTGCTTCAGATAGGCCTCGCGCTCGGCCGGGGTCGCGTCAATCCCGTGCAGGACGGCCATGGAGATGACCTCGTCGCCCTCGGCCAGGCGCACGCCGCGCACGCCGGTGGATTCGCGGCCGGCGAAGACCCGCACCTCGTCCACCGGGAAGCGGATGCAGCGGCCGAGCCCGGTGGTCAAAAGCACGTCGTTAGCGGTGGTGCAGAGGCCGACGCCGATGATGGAGTCGCCCTCGTCAAGTTTCATGGCGATCTTGCCGGCGCGGTTCACCTGCACGAAGTCAGAGAGCTTGTTGCGGCGAACCCCGCCGGAGCGGGTGGCGAACATCACATCCAGCCGCTCCCAACTGGCCTCGTCCTCGGGCAGCGGCAGGATGGAGGTGATGGTCTCGCCCGATTCGATCGGCAACAGGTTGACGAAGGCCTTGCCGCGCGAGGTTGGCGAGCCCAGCGGCAGGCGCCAGACCTTGAGCTTGTAGACCTTGCCGCCCGACGAGAAGAACAGCACCGGCGCGTGGGTGGAGGCGGAAAACACCCGGGTGACGGCGTCCTCTTCCTTGGTCGCCATGCCGGCGCGGCCCTTGCCGCCGCGGCGCTGGGTCCGATAGGTGGCCAGGGCCGTGCGCTTGACGTAACCGCCGTGGGTGACGGTGATCACCATGTCCTCGCGGGCGATCAGATCCTCGTCCTCGACGTCGGCGTCGCCGTCGATAATCGTGGTGCGGCGCGGCACGGCGAAGGCTTCGCGCACCTCGACCAGCTCTTCGCGCACAATGGCCATGACCCGCTCGCGCGAGCCCAGGATGTCGAGGTGGCTGCGGATGGTGGCGGCCAGGCCGTTGGCCTCTTCGAAGATCTCGTCTCGGCCTAATCCCGTCAGCCGCGAGAGGGTCAGGGCCAGGATGGCGCGGGCCTGCTCGTCGGTCAGCCTGATCTCCAGGCCGCCATTGACGAGCACGCTGCGCGGGTCGGCGATGAGCTCGATCAGAGCGGCCATGTCGCCGATCGGCCAGTTCCGCTCCACCAGCCGTTCGCGCGCCTCGGCCGGATCCTTCGACGAGCGGATGATGCGGATCACCTCGTCGATATTGGCCACCGCGATGGCCAGCCCGATCAGCAGATGCGCCCGGTCCCGCGCCTTGGCCAGCAGGAAGCGGCTGCGGCGCAGCACCACCTCCTCGCGGAACGCCAGGAACACTTCGAGCGCGTCCTTCAGCCCCATCAGCC
>DASQSO010000497.1:0-5625 GCA_035642335.1 Caulobacteraceae bacterium | reverse complement strand
AGCACCCTCAGCGCGACGCGCCTTGCTTTGTTCGGGTCAGCGCGACGCCATCGAGGGGGATCATGTGCCGCGGCGGCCGCGGGTCAGATCGATCCTGCCGGAGTCAAGGACTGCCGGCGGCGTTGACCGCGGAAAACAGGGACGGCCAATCGCGTGTCCAACAGCAGGTATGAGTGAAGCCCGGAACCTCCACCAGGCGCGCGGGCGCATCGCGTGGCAGGTGGGTGAAATAGGCGCGGGCGACATCGGTGCCGACGACCTCGTCATCGGCACCGGTGAAATGGAACTGCGGAATCTCCTTCACCTCTCCGGCGATGTCGGCCGGGTCCAGTGACCCGGTGAGCGGTGACAGGCCCTCGCGCCGGGTCCAGTAGGCGAGGTCCAGATCGGCGGCGACGGTGATGATCCGGGCGACGTCGCTGCGGCGACCCGCCAGCAGGACAGCAACCGCCCCGCCGCCGGAATAGCCGACCAGCACGAGCCGGCGGGCACCGCTCCGGCGCTTAAGAGCGTCGAGAGCGGCGCCGATACTGTCCAGGATCTCGGGCGCGTAGCGCCGGCCGGTCCACTCCGCACTTTGGCAATGGCGACCATGGTCCGGCAGAGTGTATTGGCAGGGCCGGCCGATCCAGGCCACCGGCGTCTTCCCGGGATCGGCCAGAGCGAGCCGCAGCGCCACCGGATCGGTCGGGGTCGGGTCCAAGGCCGGCTGGCCGCGCCAGACATAGGCGAGGCCGTCGCCTTCCAGATAGACGGTCAGGGTATCGCCACCGCCACGCCGGGACGAGGCCACCGCCAGATCGAAGGCGCCGGCCGGCATGATCCGCCAGTGCCAGCCGGCGGCGCGCGCCAGCTCCGGTCCTTCGGCCTGGCGGGACGATGCGCAAGCGGCAAGCGCCGCCGGGACGAGCAGCGCCAGCAGCAGCGGCGTCGCGCGGCGGAGCGCCCTCACCTTCCGTCTCGCAGCGCGGCCAGCGCTGCCGCGGCGCGAGCGAGCGCGCCACTCCAGTCGCCCCTTGTGTCCTGGCGGAACAGCCTGACGCTGGGATACCAAGGCGTGTCGCTGCGCTCCAGCAGCCAGCGCCAGTCGGGCACGAAGGGCAGCAGCACCCAGGCCGGGCGGCCCAGCGCGCCGGCCAGGTGGACCGGCGACGAATCGACGGAGATCAGCAGATCGGCGATGGCGAGGATGGCGGTGGTATCCTCGAAATCGCGGATCTCGTCGCCGAGCGGCACCAGGGTCATGCCCGGCGGCGGCGCTTTGGCCTCGGCGGCCTTCGGCCCCTTCTGCACGGCTAGGAAGGTAATGCCGGGCAGCGCCAGCGGCGCCAGACCGGCGAGCGCAGTGGACCGGTTGGCGTCGTTATGATGTTCCGGTCGTCCGGCCCAAACCAAGGCAACCAGGGGACGGGGAAGCTTCGCCAGATGCCTGCGCCATCGGGCGAGCCGCTCGCGACCGGGCGTGAGATAGGGGATTTTGCCCGGCAGGTCGGCGAGCGTCAGCCCCATCACCATGGGCAAGGACATCATCTCGCAATGGAGGTCGAAGGCAGGCGGAATGGTGCCGCGGGTGATGATTTCGTCGAAGCCCTCGGTCCGGCGCGCGAGCGGCAGAATTTCCGGAGCAACCTCCAGGATCAGCCGGGCGCCGCTGCGCGCCTTGGCCCAGGGCACCATGCGGATGAACTGGAAGGTGTCGCCGAAGCCTTGCTCGTCATGGATCAGCAGCATCCTGCCTTCGATGCGCCTGCCGTCCCAGCGGGGGCGCTGGACCTTGCGCTCGATGAGCGTGGTGTGGGGCAGGCTGTAGCGCCAGTGATATTCCCGCCAGCCCCGCTCGAAATCTCCCAGCAGCAGGGCGGTCTCGGCGAGATCGAAGCGGCCCGGGAGGTCGCCGGGAATCGCCTCGACCAGCAGCTCTTGAATCGCCCGCGTCTCGGCGATGCGCCCTTGCGGCCGGAGCGTCCGCGCCAGCAGGCGCCACAGGGGAATGGGCCCGCTGCCGGAGGCGAGGTGCGGGCGGAGGATCGCCTCCGCCGCCTCGAACCGCCCCACCGCGATCAGGGCCTGGACCTGCCGCTCCAGCGCCGCGATCTCGGTCATCGCATCGGATCGACGCCGAGAGCGGTCAGCAGCGGGCCGAGATGGGCGGCATGGGCCTTCCAGCGGCCGGTCGAGGTCCGATAGATCGGCTGGCGGACCTGGTTGACGCTGGCCGTCCGCACCGGGCGGCGGGTCGCGTGGAATGTGAGGCAGGACTCGTCCCAGGGCAGGCCAAGGAAGCCGATCAGCCGCCGGGCCTCGCTCTCGAGATCGGCGACCACCGCCTCGTACGCCACCTCGATGAAGCGGTCCCGCGGCAGCACGGCGCGCCAATGATCCATCAGCCCCTGATAGGCCCGATGGAACCGGCCCAGCTCGGTCAGGTCGTAGGCGAAAGCCTGCTCGGCGCCGAACAGCTTGGTGTAGCAGGAGAGGCAGGTGTCCACCGGGTCGCGGCGGCAATGGATGATGCGGGCGTTGGGCAGCATCAGATGGATCAGGCCGGCGTGGAGGAAATTGGCCGGCATCTTGTCCACCACATGGGACCGCCCGCCGGCCAGCGGCTCTACCGATGCAAGATAGGCCTCACTCATCCGTTTCAGCTCGGCCGGCCCCAGCCGCCTCACCGCGGCGGGATAGTCGCCGAGCCCGTCCACCAGGCGCTGCACCCGGCGCAGCTCCCCCGCCCCCCGCACCTCAGGGTGCGAGGCCAGGATCTGTTCGATGAGCGTCGTCCCCGAGCGCGGGATGCCGAGCACGAAGACCGGCAGAGCCGACCCGTCGCCCGCTCCCGCCCATTGCGCCATGAGGGTCGGGGTGAAGGTGTCGGCGATGTCCCGCATCCAGCGCGCCGTCGCGTCGGCGTCGAAAGTGTAAGTGGACCGTTTCATGCGGTTGCCTTCCCCGAGATGGCGGAAGGCGCGCGCCGAATCGCCATGGTCGAGATAGGCCTTTGCCAGGGCGAAATGCAGCGTCATGCGGTCCTTGAATTCCCCGATCCCCTGCGGACCGAGCAGCGCCTCCATGCGGGCGATGTCCGGGTCGTCCGCGCCGAACGTCTTGAGCTCGGCCCAGTTGGTCCAGGCCAAGACGCTGTGCGGATTCGCCTCGAGGATGCGCTCGAGCAGCGCCGCCGCTTCGCCCGCGCGCCCGATCTCGACCAGCAGGGTGGCCTGGTTGATGCGCGCGGACTCGCGCTCCGTGCCGGGCAGGGCGGCCGCCTTCGCGAAGGACGCCAGCGCCTGGTCGTGCCGGCCGAGGGCCTGCTGGATTTCGCCGAGCGCGTTGTGCGCGTTGGCGCTCTGCGGCGCGGCCATGGTGGCGCCGGATGCCGCGGCCAGCGCCTCGTCCAGCCGGTCATCATGCTTCAGCGTCCGGGCGCGCGCTGCGAGGCCGCCCGGATGGTTCGGCGCGAAGGTCAGCAGCGCATCCAGCCAGCGCAGCGCCTCGGCCTGGCGCTGGCGCGCGAGCTCGACCTCGGCGAGATTGAGGTAGGCGTCGGCCATGCGGGGATTGAGGTAGATCGCCTGCCGTGCCGCGGTCGCCGCCTCCTCGTAGCGGCCGAGGGCATGCAGGAGAAAGGCGAGGTTGCTGTGTGCTTCGACATAGTTTGGCTGGAGCGAGAGCGCCCGCTCGTATTCGGCCGCGGCGCGCTTGAGGCGTTTGAGCCGCATATACGTGTTGCCGAGATTGTTGCGGGCTTCGGGATTGTCGGGCTGAAGCCGCGTCACCCGCTCGAGGCAGGCGGCGCTTTCCTCCAGCTTGCCGGCCTCCTGGAGCACGATGCCGAGATTGTTCCAGGCGGAAACCAGCTCCGGGTTCAGCGCCGTGGCGCGCCGCGCCGCCTGCTCGGCCTCCGCCAGCACGCCTGTCTGCCGGCACATCTCGGCGAGGTTGCTGAAGTAGACCGCCGGGGCGCGCGGCGCCAGGCAGGCCTGCCGCAGATGCTGAAGGCCGAGATCGAGATTGCCGAAGGCGTGGGCCATCACGCCCAGCAGATGCAAGGCGTCCGCCTGGCCCGGCCAGGCGGCCAGTACGCGCTGGCACAGCATCTCGGCCTGCGGCGCCTGCCCGGCCTCCCAGTGGGCGTAGGCGCGCTTCAGCGCCTCGTCGATCGTGAGGCTCTGATCCTGGCTTTCCGGCGCGGAGGGGGACAGTCGCTTGCGACCCATGAAGGAGCTAGTGGGACAGGAACCCCAAGGCCGCCGTCAGCCCCTCGAGACGGATGGGAATGTCGGTGGTCTTGGCATCGGCAACGGCATAGCGCACGGTCAGGATCTTGCCCTGCTCGAATTTCTCGACGGCCTCCTGGTCGAGCACGGCGGAAGCGTCGCATCCCTCCGCGCTGCAGCGCTCGTAGGGCAGCGCGATCGGCTTGCCGCCGTCCAGGATCAGCTGCAGCCCCGGGATCAGCGCCACGCCGAGGGGCGCGAAGACGATGATCCCGGTCTTGCCGCCTTGCTGAATGTCGAATCGGACATGGGCCACCACGACCTGCTTGGGCATGGCGATCGCGAACTGCTCGACCCAGCAGGGATGCTCGGCCGCGGTCTGGTCGCACTGCTTCTGCCAGAGGAGCGGCGGGGGCGGCGGGAGCGGCGGGAGCGGCACGAGCGATACCGAAGAATCGGCGGCCGGCGCGGCCGGGCCAGCGGCCAGCAGGATGCCCGCGGCGGCGGCGAGGCGAGAAAGAATGGTCTTGCGCTGCATCGGCTCAGAATGGCCCGAAACGACTCAGAATTTCCAGAGCAGCTTGAAGAGGCCGGTATGGCTCTGATAGCCGGAGCGCAGCTCGCCGTCATATTCGAGGCGGAACGACAGGCGGTCGCTGCTCTCGAGCGTGGCGCCGGCGCGCAGGCGGGCGCCGTCGGCGGCGATGCGCGGGATGGAGACGGCGAAGGTCTCGCCGCCGATCACGCCGCTGGTGGCGATGGGGCCGTGGGTGTAGTCGTGCACCCATTCGGCCGTCAGCTCCGGCGTGACCCGGCCGAGGCCGGTCGCCAGGCTCCAGACGGTCTTCAGCCCGAGCTCCTGGGTGAGGCTGTTGAGGGTCTCGTCCTTCACCGACAGGTCAGCCGCGCCCGCCCCGCTTTCGGCATAGGCGCCGTCATGCGCGTCGATCCAGCGCAGCCCGAGCAGCGGCGTCACCCTCAGGTCGGCTGCCCCGCGCAGCGGCAGGTCGTAGCCGAGGAGCGCATGGGCCAAGTATTGCTGGCCGTCATAATGGGCCGCGGCGGTCTCGCCGAGGAAGGGGATGCCGCGGTTCTGGCCGAATTGGTTCCAGCCGGCGCCGAGCTGTCCGTCGAGGAAGGCGCGGCCATGCCGGTAGGTGCCATAGAAGGTGAGCTGGTAGCTGTCGAGGTCGGTGGATTGGCCGCCGGCGCCGTCGAGGCCGCGCGCCCAGGCATGCAGCCAGCTCGCCGCGACGCCGCCCAGCAGCTCGGGCGTGAACAGGTGATCGAGGCCGGCGGCGAGGCCGACATCGGTGCTGTGATAGCCATCGGCGGCGGCGTTGCTGTCGCGGCGCGCGCCGCCGCCCAGCGCCTGCCCCCAGAGCGTGGTGTCCCGGGCCGCCGAGCCCGC
>DASQSO010000496.1:0-5455 GCA_035642335.1 Caulobacteraceae bacterium | reverse complement strand
CCGGGCCTCCAACGAGCCCGGCCGCACCCGCGAGGTGAACTTCTTTTTGCTGGACGAGAGGCTGCGGCTGGTCGACCTGCCCGGCTACGGCTTCGCGCGGGCGTCGAAGACCGCCACATCCAAATTCCAGAATCTCGGCCGGGCTTACCTGCGCGGCCGGCCGAACCTGGCCAGGGTCTATCTGCTGATCGACGCCCGCCACGGCCTGAAATCGGCCGACACCGAGGCGCTCGACGCCCTCGACCAGGCCGCCGTCTCCTACCAGATCGTCCTGACCAAGGCCGACAAGCTGAAACCCGCCGAGGTCGAAGCCGTCACCGCCGCCACCCTGAAAGCCGTCTCCCGCCGCCCCGCCGCCTTCCCGCGCGTGGTCGCCACCTCGGCGGAATCCAAGCTGGGCCTCGCCGAGCTCAAGGCCGAGATCGCCCTGGCGGCGCTTCCGCCTCCGCTCTGAGCGCGCCTTCCGACCCCTAAAACCTCGCGGTGTCGACGGGGGTCAGGCTGAGCAGGACGGCTTCGCCGTTGACCCAGGCGCCGGTGGACTTCTGGCCGATGTCGTGCAGGCCGCCCGAAGCGCAAGACAGCGCGACGGTGAAATTGGTCACGCCGCCGGTGGTGGTCACGGTGTTGCTGTAGGGCATGGTCCAGTTCATGGCCACGCCGGGCGCGACCAGCTGGCAGTCGAGGTAGTTCACGTTGGAGGCGATGGCGATGCTCAGCTCCTTGTGCGGCGGCAGCGACACCCGCGCGCTCCAGGTCGGAGCCCAGCCGGCCCTGGCCTGATCGCCCGGCAGGCTGTCGCCGGCGCCCTGCTCGCTTGAGGCGATGTCGACCACGACCGAGCCGCCATCGTTCCGGCAATTGGCCTCGATCTTCTTGTCGGCGCTCGATGGTCCCGCCTGCTGCGTCACATCGGCGGTCCAGGGCAGGGCGTGCTCGCTGGCGTCGACCGCCTGGGCCGGCGTCTGGCCCCTGACAGCTGCGTACACCTGGGCGTGGGGGTTGATCGACCCGCAATCCACCGCCGCTCTGGCGGGGGCGCCCATAACCAGCGTTGCGAACGCCGTCAGGACGCCGGGCAGTAGCAGGCGCCCGAACCGCCCTTTCAGGAGACTGTGCGACATCCCGTCCTCCAGCCGGTCCCAAAGACCGCAACGCCTTAAAGCGGTGAAGACTGTTCCGGTTCCCGGGCTGGCCGGAACTCGATAGACGCCCCGGCGTGACATTGCGGCGCGGCTGCTCTATCCGGGCAGCGCCTTTTGAGCCGCCGCCCGGGACGCCCATGACCGACGAGACCGAAGAACCCGGCTGGGCCACCGCCAAGACCCTGGCCGAGGCGCTGCCCTTCATCCAGATTTACGACCGCGAGACGGTGGTGATCAAATACGGCGGCCACGCCATGGGCGAGGAGGCCGTGGCCCGCCAGTTCGCGGCCGACGCGGTGCTCTTGAAGCTGCTCGGCCTGCATCCGGTCGTGGTGCACGGAGGCGGCCCGCAGATCAGCGCCATGCTGGAGCGGGCCGGCGTCAAGTCGAGCTTCGTCGATGGCCTCAGGGTTACCGACGTGGCGACCATGGAGATCGCCGAGATGGTGCTGTCTGGCGCCATCAACAAGGAGATCGCCAACTGGATCACCCTGGCCGGCGGCGAGGCCGACGTGCGCGGGGTCGGCCTTTCCGGCAAGGACGCCCGGCTGATCACGGTGGAAAAGGCGACGCGGACCCGCAAGGATCCGGGCTCGATGATCGAGGAGGTGGTCGACCTCGGCTTCGTCGGCCAGCCCAGCCGGGTGGACCCGAAAATCCTGGAGGCGCTGATCTATGCCGACCAGGACTATATACCGGTGGTCGCGCCGATCGGCGTCTCGGCCCAGGGCCAGACCTACAACATCAACGCCGACACGGTCGCCGGGGCCCTGGCCAGCGCGTTGAAGGCCAAGCGCATGCTGCTCCTCACCGACGTCAAGGGCGTGCTGGATGCCGAGGGGCGGCTGATCGAGATGATGACCGTCGCCGAGGCGCGCGCCGCCATCGAGACCGGCGTCGTCAAGCGCGGCATGATCCCCAAGCTGGAGACCGCCATCGCCGCCCTCGAGGCCGGGTCGAAGGGGTTGTGATCCTGGACGGCCGCCGCCCGCACGCCATGCTGATGGAGCTGTTCACCCCGCACGGCCACGGCACGCTGATCTACGACCCCTCGGGGCCGAGGACGGCCCAGGCCAGGGTGATCGAACGCCGCCGCGCCGCCGCGCACGCCGGCAGGCGATGAGCGCGGCCGGCGCCGACCTGCGCCACGTCGAGGTCTGGCTGTTCGACCTCGACAACACTCTCTATCCGTTCGCCAGCGGCTTCATGCGCCTGATCGAGGCGCGCATGACCGTCTTCGTGGCCCGCGAGCTCAGCCTGCCGCACGACGAAGCCTTCGCCCTGCAGAAGCGCTATCTGCACGAGCACGGCACCACCCTGGCCGGGCTGATGGCCAACCACGGCATCGACCCCGAACGCTTCCTCGACGAGGTGCACGACGTCTCGCTGGACGCCCTCGCGCCCGATCCGGCGCTGCATGCGGCGTTGATGCGGCTGCCGGGGCGGCGGCTGATCTTCACTAATGGCGACGCCCGCCACGCCGACCGGGTGCTGGAGCGGCTGGGCCTGGAGGGCGCCTTCGAGGCGATCTTCCACATCGCGGCCGCCGACTATGTGCCGAAGCCCGCTCCAGCCACCTTCGCGCGCATGGTCGCCGCCCACGCGGTCGACCCCCGCAAGACCTCCTTCTTCGAGGACAGCGAAAAGAACTTGGCGCCCGCCGCCGCCATCGGCATGACCACCGTGCTGGTCGGGCCGCGCGCGGCGGCCTGCGAGGCGGCCTTCGTGCACTATCGCACGGACGAACTCGCGGCCTTCCTGACGGGCGCCCGGGTCAAGGAGACGGCATGAACGAACAGCCAAGATGGACGCTGGGCGACCTTGAAGCCGCGATCGAGGCGAGCTGGGAGGCGCGGGGTCAGATCAGCCCGACCACGATCGGCTTCCAGCGCGAAACCGTCGAGGCCGCGCTCGATCTTCTGGACTGTGGCCGGCTGCGCGTCGCCGAGAAGATCGACGGCGAATGGGTGACGCATCAATGGCTGAAGAAGGCGGTGCTGCTGTCCTTCCGGCTGCACGCCAACGAGGTGATGGGCGGCGCCCACGGCATGACCCACGGCCCGGGCATGGGCCCATGGTGGGATAAGATTCCGAGCAAGTTCGGCGACTGGACGGCCGGTGAGTTCGCCAATGCCGGCTTTCGCGCGGTTCCCGGCGCGGTCGTCCGGCGCGGCGCCTTTGTCGGCAAGAACGCCATCCTGATGCCCTCGTTCGTCAATATCGGCGCCTATGTCGACGAGGGGACCATGGTCGACACCTGGTCGACGGTCGGATCCGGCGCCCAGATCGGCAAGGACTGTCACCTGTCCGGCGGCGTCGGCATCGGCGGCGTCTTGGAGCCGCTGCAGGCCAATCCGACCATCATCGAGGACAACTGCTTCATCGGCGCCCGCTCGGAAGTGGCCGAGGGGGTCATCGTCGGCGAAGGCGCGGTGCTGTCCATGGGCGTCTTCCTGACCGCCTCGACCAAGATCATCGACCGCAAGACCGGCGAGGTGCATCGCGGCCGCGTGCCGCCCTATTCGGTGGTGGTGCCCGGCGCCCTGCCCGATCCGCACGGCCTCGGCCCGAGCCTGGCCTGCGCGGTGATCGTCAAGACCGTCGACGCCCAGACCCGCTCCAAGACCTCGCCCAACGAGCTGCTGCGGGATTAGGGGACGCGCGGAACCTAGAACCGTCATCCCCCGCTGGAGCGCGGCGGACCGCGAAGCAGAGGCGCGGACGGTGATCATGGGTGGCCCGGACAAGCCGGGCCATGACGGTTGGGGGTCGCGCTCGCGCGAACTGAATCAGCGGTGGTGGCTGGACTGTTCGGAATCGACCTCGATGGACGCTTGGCCGGTGTCGCCGAGGGGGACGGTGGCGGCGCCGCTGACCTCGCGATAGCCGTTGGTGCCGGCCCCGACGCTGATCTCGCCGTGCACGCGGTTGTCGCGCGCCGGCCCGCCGTCATCGACCTCGTCTTCCGCCGCCGCGTCGATGACCGAGGCGACCTCGCCGTTCGGCGCCGTCTTCGGCGGCGCGCCCGGGCCCGACGGCGCGGTGTTGACGACCTGATCGGGGCCCGCCGCCGCGGCGACCTGGGCGGAAGCGGCGCCCGGCGCGATCAGCAGAACCGCGGCGAACAGCGTCGAGATGGGTCGGACCATGCGGCTGCTCCTTCAAACGCCGGCGCGCACCTTACGCCAATATCGCTGACATGGGGTTTCACATCTGACACAGGGGCCGCCGCGCGCTCAAGACTGTTCGAACCGGTCGATGAACCGGTCGTCCTCCCACACCTCGATCTGGCGATAGTGCGGCGAAACCGTCAGCCGGTCGCGGACGACCTCGAGCGCGCGCTGGTCGTCGCGGACCGTCACGGCGTCGAGCGAAGGCACAGAATAGCGGTCGTCGTGGATGTAGAGAATGTAAGTCTTCAACGCGGCTCCACTTAACCTCCGGTGGCCCGTGAGCGGACCCGCCGCCATTCCTGGCGTCTCTCATAATATTCATAGATTTGTCTTCAGACGTCGGCAAGCCGACACTGATCCTGCGACTTTTCGTCCTTCAGTGCGTTCTAACCTTGGCGGCCGACCTCCCCCCGACCGCGCCGAAGAGAGAAGACCGTTGCAGACGCGAAACTACGTTTTGCGCGCCCTTGGCGCGGCCGATCTGAGCGCGCTCGAACCGTACGCCCAGACCCTCAACCTGGCCTCCGGCGATCTGCTGTACGAGCCGGACTATCCCGTCGAGTGGGTCTATTTCCCCAATACCGCGGTGCTGTCGGTGGTCACGGTCATGGTCGACGGGCGCACGGTCGAGAGCGACACCGTCGGCTATGAGAGCGTTGTCGGCGTGCTGAACGCGCTCGGCGGTTGCGTGGCGGTCAACCGCACCTTCACCCAGATCCCCGGCGGCGCCATCCGGCTCTCCGCCTCGAGGCTGCGCCACCAGGCCGCCCGCAGCGCCGAGCTGCGCAAGCTTTTGATGCGCCACGCCCAGGCCAACCTGGCCCAGGCGCACCAGTCGGTGGCCTGCAACGCCCTGCACGGGTTGAATCAGCGGCTCTGCCGCTGGCTTTTGATGTCGCAGGACCGCACGGCGGAAACCGACGTGCGGCTGACCCAGCAGTACCTGGCCACCATGCTGGGGGTGCAGCGGACGACGGTGACCGAGGCGCTTGGCGAGCTCGGCGAGGCCGGCCTGATCCGTCAGGGCCGCGGCCGCATCGACATCCTGGACCGGCCGCGCATGCTGGCCGGATCCTGCGAATGCTACGACACGGTGCGGGCCAACCTCGAGCAGCTCATCGGCCGCGATCCCTCGCG
>DASQSO010000495.1:0-2179 GCA_035642335.1 Caulobacteraceae bacterium | reverse complement strand
CGCCGGGTGGGTGACGTGCACCTCTTGCGCCAGTTGGTCGACGCCGAACCGGCGCGGACCGCACACCATGCGGGCGAAGATGGATTCGGTAAGCTCCGACGTGCCAGAATTCCTTCAGGTCGGCGTGGGCCGCGCCCTTGGCGGTCTCGACCGCGAACGGGGTATAGCCGCGCTGGCCGGCGCCACCGGCAATCCGGTAGCGCCGCTTGGCGGCCTCGGGCAGGGCGAAGAAGGTCTTGGCGCCCGCCAGCGCGCCCGCGACCATCGCCGGCTCCAGCCCATGGTCGGCGACGACAGCGAAGCCATAGCGCTGGAACGAGCCGCCGAGCGCGTCGGCGAATTCATCGAAGCTCCAGTCGTAGAGGCGAAAGGAAACCGGTTGGATGGCCAAGACGAACTCACGCGATCGATCGTTCGGCCGATCATGCGCGATTCGGCGGCCAGGATGCGCCTCCTAAAGCGCCCGCACGCGCCTCAGGGTCTCGGCGCATTCCAAATGCGCGCGGCGCTCGGCGATTTCCTGATAGAAGGCGGCGCTTTCCGCCTCCGCGCCCCAGGTTTCCGCCAGAGGCGAGTCATGGGCGGCGAACCGCGCGTTTGAATCGGGGACATGGTCGAAATCGATCGGATGATCCATCGCCTATAGTCTCCTTACTCACATGCTTAACGGATTATTAGCCATTTTAGCTTGGCTCGCATTCTAACATCAAACAACACCCTTCTCGCGAAATGGAGCCCGCCTCACGAAGACTTGACTACGCTCATTGGGCAGGAGGACGCCGTCGGCGCCGGAATTCGGGGCGAAACGCCGCATCGGCCGGTCAGGGTGATCAACAGTCAGATTGCATATTGGCTATCCCTTCACGACGGCGTTACCATGGGCGCTGGACGCCGCGTCGGGGCGCGCTGGTCCGTCGTTCCGCGATGCGAGCGCCGGTCCCGCCGATCCACGGGAGTAGAGCGTCGCCAGAGGAAAGCCGCTGTGCAGCGTACCATTACCGAGGGGCCGGACTACTTTCATAGGGTTGTCGATTGCCAGTGGGCCTGCCCGGCGCATACGCCGGTGCCGGAATATATCCGGCTGATCGCCGAGGGCCGCTACTCCGACGCCTACATGATCAATTGGAAGTCCAACGTCTTCCCCGGCATCCTGGGGCGCACCTGCGACCGGCCGTGCGAGCCGGCCTGCCGCCGCGGCCGGGTCGAGGACGAGCCGGTGGCCATCTGCCGGCTGAAGCGGGTCGCCGCCGACAACAAAGACGACATCACCGGCCGCCTGCCGAACGCGCCGGCGCGGAAGAACGGCAAGCGCGTCGCCTGCATCGGCGCCGGCCCCGCCACCCTGGCGGTGGCGCGCGACCTCGCGCCGCTGGGCTATGAGGTCACCATCTTCGACGCCGACGCCAAGGCCGGCGGCATGATCCGCAGCCAGATTCCGCGCTTCCGCCTGCCGGAATCGGTGATCGACGAGGAAGTCGGCTACATCACCCGCCTGGGCCTCGATCTGCGCATGGGCGAGCGGATCGACAGCCTGACGGGTCTGCTGGCGCAAGGCTACGACGCCATCTTCGTCGGCTCAGGCGCCCCGCGCGGCCGCGACCTGGACATTCCGGGCCGCGCCGAGGCCGCCGCCAACATCCATATCGGCATCGACTGGCTGTCGTCGGTCTCGTTTGGCCACATCGAGGCGATCGGCAAGCGCGTCATCGTGCTCGGCGGCGGCAACACCGCCATGGACTGCTGCCGCACCTCGCGCCGCCTGGGCGGCGAGGACGTCAAGGTGATCGTCCGCTCCGGCTTCGAAGAAATGAAGGCGTCTGCCTGGGAAAAAGAAGACGCCATGCACGAGGACATCCCGATCCTCAACTTCCTCACCCCCAAGGCATTTACCCACGAGAACGGCCGCCTGACCGGGGTGATCTTCGAGAAGGTGGCCGCCGAGTACGACGACAAGGGCCGCCGGCGCCTGGTCGCCACGGGCGAGCCCGACCAGCTTTTCCCCTGCGACGACGTGCTGGTCGCGGTCGGCCAGGAAAATGCGTTTCCCTGGATCGAGCGCGATATCGGCATCGAATTCGACCGCTGGGGCATGCCCAAGGTCGATCCCGTAACAATGCAATCGACGCATCCGAAGATCTTCTTCGGCGGCGATTCCGCCTTCGGACCCAAGAACATCATC
>DASQSO010000494.1:0-3798 GCA_035642335.1 Caulobacteraceae bacterium | reverse complement strand
GAGGGCGTCAATCACCTCGACGGCGTCCAGCGTCTCGTCGGCCGCGACCTTGGAGGCCGCCTCCAGCGTGAAGCCGCCGGTGAAGACGCCCACCCGCCGGTAAACCGCCGCGTCCTCGGCGGGCAACAGCCCGTGGCTCCAGTCCAACGTCGCCTGCAGGGTGCGCTGGCGTGGCAGCGCCGTTCGCCGCCCGCCGGTGAGGATGCGGAAGCGGTCGTCCAGAC
Organism: Caulobacteraceae bacterium; assembly: GCA_035642335.1. GTDB lineage: Bacteria > Pseudomonadota > Alphaproteobacteria > Caulobacterales > Caulobacteraceae > Poindextera. The sequence goes on along the minus strand of DASQSO010000494.1, from coordinate 3,574 downwards.
GTTGCAGCACCCCTTCGCAGCCGAGCGAGGGCGCGCGCGCGGCGGCCATCTCGATGGCCAGGGGAATTCCGTCCAAACGCTGGCAGATGGCGGCGATGGCCGCCGCATCACGGCCTCTTACCGTAAAGCCCGCGTCAGCGGCCTTGGCCCGCTCGGTGAACAGGGCGATGGCGTCCGGCTCGCCCAGGGAGCGCAGTCGGAAAACCCGCTCGCCCTCCACCCCGATCAACTCCTGGGAGCTGGCCAGCAACTTCACCTTCGGCGCCTGCTCCAGCGCCGCCTCGGCGACCGCCGCGACCGCGTCGATCACGTGCTCGCAGTTGTCCAGTACGATCAGGCAGTCACGCGGACGCAGTCGATCCACCAGGGCCTGCACTTGGTCGCCCCCGGGCGGCAGGGCTACGCCGAGGGCGCGGGCGATGGCGCCGGTCACCTGCTCGGGGTCGGCGAGCGGCGCCAGCTCGACCAGCCAGACCCCATCTTCGTGCCGGTCCTGGCGTTGGTGGGCGTATTCGATGGCGATGCGCGTCTTGCCGACGCCGCCCGTGCCCGTGACGGTGACCAGGTCAGCGGCCTCGAAGAGCGCGCCGATCTGAGCCATGTCGGCATCGCGGCCGATCAGGGGCCCCTGGCGGCGCGGCAGGTTGCCGACCTGGGGCGCCGCCTCGGCGACGATCGGCGCGAAGTCGGCCTTCAGGCCCTCGGCCCCGACCTGGAACAGTTCCACCCTGGTCAGTGGGTCCTCCAGGGCGTGGGCGCCGAGGGGCTTGAAGCTATAATCGCCCTGTCCCGAGAGCCGCTCCGCCAGCGCCTCGGTGACCATGATCTGCCCGCCCTGGGCCAGCGCCAGCAACGGGGTAAGGCGGTTGAGCGCCGGTCCGAAATAGTCCTGCCCCCGGGGTTCGACCTGGCCGTAGTGGACCGCCATGCGAACCTTCAGCACCCCGATGCCCGGCCAGTCGCGCCCGGTGAGTCCGCCTTGCGCCTGCACCGCCGCCCGCACCGCCGCCGCGGGTGACGGGAAAGCGGCCATCATCACGCCATCCGCATCGCGGAACACCCTTCCGCCCTTTGACTCGGCATTGGCGCGGAAGGCCGCCGTGGCGACCGTCAGGGCCTCGGCCAGCGCCGCGTGGTGGTTGAGCAGGAGAACGCCGATGCCTTCGATCTCGGCGGCCAGCACCGCCATCTGGGTGACTTCTGGACCAGCGGCCAGGACGGCGCCGGGCCCAGCCAGGGCTTCGATGCTGGCCAGGATTTTGATCCAGCCCACATGGCTCGTCTCGCCGGACCAGCCGGTAAGATCGGCGCACTGGATCTGGTCGAACGGCATGGGCAGATCCACACTATCGACAGCCAGTTGCACCAGCTTTTCCCGGGTCCGTGCCTTGTCCGCCTCGGATCGGACCCACTGCGAGCGCACCGCCTCGGTGGACCACACCACCAACACGGCCTTGGCGAGGCCCAACTGCTCTTCGATCACTTCGCTGTAGCTGCGGTGCGAGGGCAGATCGTCGTCTCGCCAGACGCTATAGCCCAACGCCCTCAGCGCCTCGCCCATCGCCTGGGCCTCGCGCGCCGTCGAACGAGCGTAGGAAATGAAGATGTCCGACATAGCCCCGCCCCGGTCGTCTCGACCAACCGTAGCCATGGTTATTCAGTTGGGGAAGGGAAAGCTCGTTGTGAGGCCTTGGCGAAGCTCGCCGATGTCCACTTCCCACCAAAGCCGTCGGATTTCATGTCGGCTTCGCGGTACGGTGGTTCAGACCGCAAACCATCATCCGAGAACTTGGGAGCGGCTGCTTCCTGGCTTTCGGTTGGGCCCTCGAGGCGGCGCCGACAAGCGGACCTTCCAAGTTTCCGAGATGAGTCAGCTAAGGCCGCCAGGCCGTGGCTGAGAGGCGCCATAGCGGTCAGTCCAGCGCCAAGTATTCGTAGACGTGTTGGCCGTCACGAGTCGTGAGGGTTGGCTTGCCGTGGGCCGTGCCGACGTCGAACCCCAAGGCGCCGATCGAAGGGTCGATCGTGACGAGCGAGACCGTGCCGTCGTCGTTGTGGCGGGAGGCGACCTCGCTGGTCCAGCCGCGCGTGCGGAAACGCACCACGCTTTCCGTGCGCTCGACCGCCAGGGGGCCGAGGTCGGCGTTGGCATAGGCGTTCGCCAGTCCGGCAACGTCGGCCGGAGCCACGGGAATGGTCAGCCGCGTGCGCTCGGCGGCGCGCTGGGTTTCGACCTGCTGGGCGGCGGCCGCGAGGTTTTCCGCCGCCTCGGGCCGGCCGTCATAGAGGACCTCGATGAGGCGCCGAAGGAACGGACGCAGCATGAGCCCGCCGGCGCTGGAGTTGGTGAGCACCACGGCCCCGATCTGGGCGGAGGGAATGGCGAACCAGTCGCTCAGATATCCCGGCAGGCCGCCGCCGTGGCCGATGACGGAGACGCCCCAGGTCGCGTCTTCCGATAGGCCCATGCCGTACCACTGGGCCTCGCCCATCGGCGCGCCGCGGACGCGGCGGGCCAGAAGGTTCTCGGAGGTGACGAGACGCCGACCGTTGGGCAGCACGCCCTCGGCGAGCTCGTTGCGCACATAGAGGATCATGTCGCGCGGCGAGGACCAGGCGGCGCCGGCTGGGCGGATGGGCATGATGGCGTTGGCGACGTCGTAGCCAACGACCCGAACCTTCCCGTCCGCATCCTTGCCGTGCGGGCTCGCGTGGTTGCCGGCAAGGGCCACGGACATTGAGAAGGTCGTGTCGTCCATCGCCAGCGGGTCGAAGACCAGCTCCTGCATCGCCGCGTCGAAGGCCTCGCCCAGCGTGCGGTCCGGATGAGCGACATGCGCGCCGACATAACCCGCGGCCGCGGCCATCAGGTTGTTGTACTGGAAGACCTCGCCGAACCGGCTCGTGGGCTCCGTGGCGGCGAGCTGGGTGAAAGTTGTCTCGGGCGAGGTTTCGGCGGTGGTGTTGAATATCCACTCGTAGTCCTTGCGCGGCAGCCCGGTAAACGCGCTGACGAGGTGGCGGACGAGGACCTGGCGCGTGGTCTCGTCGCTGCCCAACCGAAACGCCGGATAGACCTCGGTGACGGGAGCGTCCCAGTTCAGCCTGCCCTGGTCCACCAGCCGCGCCAGCAGCAGCGTGGCCATCCCCTTGGTGTTGGAGCCGACCATGAAACGGGTGTGGGCGTCGACCGGTTCGGGCCGGCCCAGCTCGCGCACGCCCACCCCGCCTTCGTAGACAACCTCGCCATGGTCGATGAGCGCCAGTCCGACGCCGGGCACGCCGAGCATCGCCGCGGCATCCCGGACGAAGTCCACGAGCGCGGCCACTCGCGCTGGGTCCAGCCGATGCGCGGCGCGGCTCTGGAAGGTTTCCCGGACGTGACCGGGCGCTCGCCGGCTCTGCAGGATGGCGTTGATGGGGCCGAGGCGTTTTTCCAGCGTGGCGGTGTTGCCGTCGATGATCGCGACGGCCCAGTCCGGCCCCTTGCGAGCCGCGTATGCGGCGACGGTCCGATGCTCGGCGGGCGAGGTTTGGTAGACGAACTGCTTTTGCTCTTCCCAGCCGCCGCGGG
>DASQSO010000493.1:0-3928 GCA_035642335.1 Caulobacteraceae bacterium | reverse complement strand
GCTGCCGGACGGCTCCCGGGTCACCGGCTCGGTGCGGCTGATCGAACCCAGCATCGATCCGCAGACCAAGCTCGGCAAGATCCACGTCCAGCTGCCGGTGAACCCCGCCCTGCGTCCGGGCGGCTTCGGCCGGGCCAGTTTCACCGGCCTGACCCGCACCGCCTCGACCGCGCCCGAAACCGCCATCCGCTACGACGCCGATGGCGCCTCGGTGATGATGGTCGGGGCGGACAACCATGTTCGGCAGGTTCCGGTAAAGACCGGCGCCCATGAGGGTGGCTATGTCGAGCTGGTTCAGGGACCGCCGACCGGCACGCGGGTGCTGCTGGGCTCCTCGGCCTTCGTGCTGCCCGGCGATACGGTCAATCCCATCGCCGACACGACCCTGACGGCGGCGCCCTGATGGCCGAACTCAAGCTCTCAACCTGGGGCATCAAGAACCCGATTCCGGTGGCGCTGATGTTTATCGCGGCGGTGATCGGCGGCGCCGTCGCGTACAATTTCCTGCCGATCAAGCGCTTCCCGAACGTGGTCTTCCCGTCTGTCCTGGTGGTGGTCACCGACAACGGCGCGGCGCCGGCCGAGATCAAGACCCAGATCACCCGCCCGATCGAGGACGCCATGGCCGGCATCGCCGGCGTGCGCGACATGCAGTCGGAAGTCAGCCAGGGGACGTCCACCACCCAGGTCGAGTTCGAGCTTGGCGAGGATCTGCAGAAGGTCACCGACGAGGTGCGCCAGCGGGTCGACCAGACGCGCGCCAACCTGCCGCGCGAGATCGACCCGCCGCAGGTGGAGCGCCTGGAAATCGATTCCAGCCCTATCCTGACCTACGCCGTCTCTTCGCCGGCCATGTCGGCCAGCGAACTTTCCTGGTTCGTCGATGACACCATCTCGCGTTCGCTGCAGGACGAAAAGGGCGTCGCCCAGGTGTCCCGCGTTGGCGGGGTCGATCGCGAGATCAATGTCATCGTCGATCCGGACAAGATGGCGGCCCAGGGCCTGACCGCGACCGCGCTGAACACCGAGCTCGGCGCCTTCAACACCGACGTTCCCGGCGGGCGCGTCGATGTCGGCGGCCGCGAGCAGACCGTGCGCGTGCTTGGCTCCGCCCTGACCGTCGCGCGCTTGCGCAACCTGACCATCCCCACCGCCGGCGGCCGCTTCGTCAAGCTCTCGGATATCGCCGATGTCGGTGACGGCGCCGGCGAGCCGCGCGGCTTCGCGCGCCTCGACAACCGGCCGGTGGTCGGCTTCCAGGTGCTGAAGACCAACGACGCTAGCGAGGTGCAGGTCGAGGACGCCGTCAAGGCCAACATCGCCAAGCTGCGGAAGACCTATCCCGACGTCCAGTTCACCCCGATCTTCTCCACCGTCGACGCTACTCGCGACAGCTATTCGGCCACCTTGCACACCATGTTCGAGGGGATGGCGCTGGCCTCGCTGGTGGTCTTCCTCTTCCTGCGCGACTGGCGCTCGACCGCGATCGTGGCCATCGCCATGCCGGTCTCGCTGATCCCGACCTTCCTGTTCATGGCCATCTTCCATTTCAGCCTGAACATCGTGACCCTGCTGGCGCTGACCCTGGTCATCGGCATCTTGGTCGACGACGCCATCGTCGAGATCGAGAACATCCAGAAACGGGTGCAAGCGGGCGCCAGGCCCTATCGCGCCTCCATGGAAGGGGCCGACCAGATCGGCCTTGCCGTTGTCGCCACAACCGCCTCCATCGTTGTAGTGTTCGCGCCGGTCTCCTTCATGGGCTCGATCCCCGGCCAGTTTTTTAAGGAATTCGGCATCACCGTGGTCATCTCGGTGCTGTTCTCGCTGCTGGTCGCGCGGCTTTTGACCCCGCTGATGGCGGCCTATTTCCTCAAAGCCAATGTCGAGCCGCATCCGCGCGGGGACTTGCGGCCCTTCTACCGCCGTAGCCTGGAATGGGCGCTGGGCCATCGCTGGATTATGTTTTTCGTCGGCTCGGGCGTGGTGGTGGTCACCGTGGCTGTGCTGGCGGTCGGCCTGCCCACCGGCGTGCAGCCGCCCGGCAACGACGACTACACCTTCATCGGTATTCAGGGCCCGCCGGGCGCCACCCTCGCCGATATGCAGCGGATCACCGAGGAGACCACCGATCTGATCCGCCAGAAAATCCCCGAGGCCACTAAGATCTTCGCCCAGGTGGGTTCGGTCGCCGGCGAAGGCTTCGGCGGGGGCAACACCGGCTCGCTCTCCCAGGGCACCGTCACCGTGGTGCTCAATGACAAGCGCAGCCGCACCGTCACTCAGATTCAGGACGGTATCCGCCCCTACCTGAACAGCATCCCCGATGCTCGTGTCTCCATCCAGGGCGGCGGTTTCGGCGCGGCCGAGCTGCAGGTGGTGCTGACCAGCGAGGACGCGGCGGTGCTGAACAGGGCGGGCGAGGATCTCGAACGACAGATGCGCAGCTTGAAGGGCGTCGCCGATCCCAGACCCTCGGCGCCGCCGATCGGCCCGGAAATCGCCATCCGGCCCAAGCCCGATCAGGCCTCGCGCCTTGGCGTGACGGTGGAATCCATCGCCAGCATCGCCCGGGTGGCCACGCTCGGCGACATCGACGCCAACGTGCCCAAGCTCACCCAGGGCGAGCGGCGCGTGCCGATCCGCGTGCGGCTGCCGGTCCAGGCCCGCTCGAATATCGACATGATCCGCGACCTGCAGGTGCCGACCGTCAGCGGCGGCACCACGCCGCTGTCTTCGGTCGCCGATGTCGACTTCCAGGCCGGCCCGGCGGTGATCCAGCGCTACGACCGCCGCGACATGTTCGCGGTCGACGCCGACCTGACCAACAACACCCAGATCGGCCAGGGACTACACGAGGTGCACAGTCTGCCCTTGATGAAACACCTGCCGCCGGGGGTCGAGGAGGCCGCCGTCGGTCAGACCCAGCAGATTCAGGAGCTGTTCGGCGCCCTGGGCCTGGCCTTCTTCGCCGGCACCGCCATGATCTACGGCGTCCTGGTCCTGCTGTTCCGCAGCTTCTTCAAGCCGCTGATCATCATCTCGGCCCTGCCGCTGGCCATATTTGGCGCGGCGATCGCCCTCTTCCTGACTCGCGAGTCGCTGTCCATTCCGTCGCTGATCGGCGTCCTGATGCTGCTCGGCATTGCGGCGAAGAACTCGATCCTGCTTGTCGAATACGCCATCGAGCGTGAGCGCGAGGGCATGCCCCAGCGCCAAGCCCTGATGGAGGCCTGCCGCGAGCGGGCCCGGCCGATCATCATGACCAGCCTGGCCATGATCGCCGGCATGACCCCTACCGCCTTCGCGCTCGGCAAGGGCTCGGAGTTCCGTCAGCCCATGGCCATCGCGGTCATCGGCGGCCTGATCACCTCGACCATCCTCGCCCTGGTCATGGTGCCGGTGATCTACGAGATCATCGAAGACATCGAGCATTGGCTGACGCCCAAACTCGTCCGTTTCGTCACTCCGCGCGACGCGCCGCTGCCGCCTTCCGCGGTCCCCGAGCAACCCCAAGCGCGTCCGGTCGGGCAGGCGGCCGAATAGGGCCTCGGCGATTGGCCTTGCTCATCGGCCTGGTTCCGTGGCGGAATGAGTCGGAGCCAATTTCACTTTGACCATTTCACCCCGACCGGACGCGCCAGACGCCGGTGGGACCATTTGGGAGACCAGACGATGACCGACGTCCAGGACGAGGTGCGCGAACTTGACCGCACGGGGGTCGTGCAGACTACCAATGGCCCCGTGCGGGGCTATCGTGAAGACGGGCTGCAGGTGTTCAAGGGCCTGCGCTATGGCGCGGCGCCGATCGGGCGGCTGCGTTTCCAGCCGCCCCAGACGCCCGCGCGCTGGGCCGAGGTCGCTGACGCCGTCTCGCTGGGCGCCCCGGCGATCCAGGGCGGCGTCCCGCCCGGAGAGACCACCGGCG
>DASQSO010000492.1:0-5860 GCA_035642335.1 Caulobacteraceae bacterium | reverse complement strand
CGCCTTGGCTTCGGCCTTGGTCAGCGCCTTGCGTTCCTTGCGCTGGCCGCGCTTGGCCGCGAGGTCAGCCGCCTCGAGTTCGGCTTCCGCCTGGCGGCGGGCCGCCTCGGCGTCGGCCTGCGCCTGTCTGGCGGCGGCCTTGGCCGCGGCGCGTTCCCGCCGGACCTTTTCCAGTTCCGCCGCGCGTATCGCCGCGCGTTCCTCGAAATGAGGATCGGTGACGGCGGGCTTCGGCTTGAACTTGGCCAGCATGGCCTTTTTGGCGTCGGAGGCGGCTTTCAGCCGGTCGGCGAAATTGGGATTGTGCGCTTCGTTCATTGGACTTTCGGTGACGGGTCCGGTCAGTCGGCCACGGGCGGCTTGAAGGTCGCGGCGCAGATCGCCTCGAGGTGCCCGCGAATGGAGCGGGCGGCCAGGAGGGCGTCAACGGCGCGGCAGCCATCGGCCTTCAGTCGATCCTTCAGGGTATCGACGTTGGAGTACTGGCCCGATCTGGCCAGGGCATAAGCGCGTTCAAGAGTTGGCATTGGCGTAGATTCCAGAGATGGCGGCGGAATGGGCGAACGGCCGAAGCCGCCCGCCCGTCCAACCGTAGAGAAAGGCCTTAAAGAGGCTTCAGGCCGATTGAAGCTGTCCAGCGGACATCTTGCCGCTGCGTTGGTCACGTTCGAGTTCGTAGGAAATCTTCTGGCCCTCGTTGAGGGAGCCGAGACCCGCGCGTTCGACGGCGGAGATATGGACGAAAACGTCCGCGCCGCCGGCGTCAGGTTGGATGAAGCCAAAGCCCTTTTGGGCGTTGAACCATTTCACGGTGCCGGTCGTCATAAATGTCACCTTTCGGATGAACATGTTCGCGCGATCCACACGGATGCGCGATCAAATCGTCGGAGAGGATCGTTTTAGGCCCGGGAACTCGATCCGAAGAGCAAGTGCAGAGAGCAACCGAACCAAACCCATATTCGATATGGTCACTGTACGCCGAAATTGAAGCTCAGGCCAGGGAAAAGCGGATTTCTTAGCGTACCGGCGCTCCCCGATCGCGGTGACCGCCGGAGTCAACGATGGAATCGAGGGTTTCGCGTCCCTATTCGGCCGCCGCCGCGGCCGGCGATTCCGGCGCCGCGTCCACCGTCTCGGTCTCCACCCCGGCCTCCTTGAGGATGGTCTCGGCGATCTCAAAACTCTCCGCCCAGCGGCGATGGCGGTGTTGCGGATGCGGACGGCGATAGACCGCGACAACGCCCGCCTGGATCAGCAGCTTGGCGCACTCGGCGCACGGCGCGAGCGTCGTGAAGAGGCTGGCGCCCCGCACCGACACGGTGGCGTTCAGCACCGCGTTGACCTCGGCATGGATCATGCGCGGCAGCTTGGCCGCCTGGTCGTTGAGCAACGCCGGATCGTCCGGGATGCGATCGGGAAAGCCGTTGAAACCCAGGCCGATGACGCGCTTGCGCTCGTCCACCAGCACCGCGCCGACACCGCCCTTGGGGTCCTTCGACCAGCTGGCGATCTCCTCCGCCAGGCGCAGGAACCGGTCAGCCCATTGGGGAGAGAACCTGGTCATCATCAGGACGCCGCCAGCGCGATGAAACCCCCGCGGCTCCACAGCCAAAGCGGCGTGTGCATGTCGATCGGCGCGTAGCCGCTTCCGTCCAAGATGCGCCTCCAAGCGTCCGCAACGCGACTCACCAGCAAGGGTCCATCTAACCCCGCTTGAGCAACGAGTCCCAGGCGGCGAGACGCCGCGACCACGTGGGTGTCGGGCGCCACGGTCAGCGCCTGACGGTTGGCCAGGGGCCAGCTCATGTAGCTGCACAGTACATAGAGCCAATAGTTGGAGATTTTCGGCCCGCTCAGATAGGGAAATGACGGCTTCTCGGCGGCCAGCAGACCCTTCACTGCGGAGATGTCCCAGTCGCGGCTTTCCAGCAGCATGCGCACCGATCCACCGGCGTGGCGTACCAAGCCCTCGGCGTTTCGCCGCCAGATCGCCGGGTGACGGGCCGGCTGCAGCGCCACCCGATGCTTCAGCAGCGCCGCGCGCAAAGCCTCTTCGGTCGTCTCGGCCACCAACTCCGGATCGAACACCCAGGCCGTCTCGGCATCCTCGAAGGCGGTGGTGCAAGCCTTCCATAGCGAATAGGAACTGCGCTGATAGTTCAGCGCCATGCCGAGAGTGAAATATCGCGCCAGCGCTTCAGAAGACGGGTCCAGCGCCGGGTGAGCATCCTCGGGCATGACCTCGCCGCCAAGCGCGCCGCGCTTCCACATGGCGTGGAGAGTCATTGCGTCGGCGAGGATGGCGTCGTCGGGCCTTACCATCGGTTAGTCCAGCCGCACGCCCTTGCCGGTCAGGAACGTCGCCAGCTTCGCCTCGCTCTCGAACAGCTCGGCCTGGAATCCGGCGCGGCGGGCGCCTTCGACATTCTCGGCCATATCGTCGAAGAAAACCGATCGAGCGGGATCGATGCCGGCCTTTTCGGCCACCGCCTCGAACGAGCGGATCGACGGCTTGGTCAGGCCGATCTCGTGGCTGAGATAGGGCTCCAGCCGCGCCAGCCGACCATCGGTGGCGTCCACCAGGAAGTCCCAGTGTTGCTGGTTGGTGTTGGAGAACAGCATCACGCGGTTATGCGCCGCCAGCCGCTCGACGAAGGCCAGCATCGAGTCGTCCACGTCGAAATGGCAACACCAGTCGGCGACAAACCCGTCCCAGCCGGGCGCGTAGCCGAGTTCCGCGCGAAGTTGCTCGTGCAGCGCCGAGACGGGCGTCCCCGCGCTCCAGTCGGTCCCGCGCATCAGCCGGACCACAGCCTCGGGCGAGCGGTCGCCGGCGCAGTGCTGCGCCAGCCGGGCGTACATCACCGCGTTGTCGTGGGCGACCAGGACCCCGCCCAGGTCGAAGACCAGCGCCTGAAACGGCGACGCTTCCACTTCGGGGGCCTGGGTATCGCTCGGAGACGTGCTCATCCGGGCCCTCTTCGCACGGTGCCCCGGGCCAAGGCCACAATTGCGTGGTAGACGACGGCTGAGCGCCGCCCTCCCGCGAGAGCGGCGCTCCCCTCAAAGGAGGACGCCATGGCCAAGGGTCAAAAGAAGAGCAATCGCGAAATCCGCAAACCGAAGGCCGAAAAGGCCAAGCCGCCCACGGCGGCATCGTCGTTGCTATCGCCCTCGTCGAAAAAGAAATAGCGACTTTTCGGCCGCCGGTTCAATCGGCGCCGGGCGAGATCGAGACCGGATCGCTGGCCGGGAAGGTCTCCTCGAGGCCCTTGTCGAGATTGTCCTCGGTGTGCGCGATCCTCTCATCGCGGACGTGATCGGGATGCGCGCCGCCGTCCTTGGGCCGGCGCCCGCCCCGCGCCGATTTCCTCGCCGAGGTGTGGTCGCCTTCAGCGCCGCGTCTTGTTACGCTCGCCATCGGATGTCTCCTTGGTTGAGGACTCAACCCAGGACGTTGTGGACGGTTCCGCCCGTTCGCGACGATCAGGTTTTCAGCCGGTATCCGGTCTTGAAGATCAGCCAGACGAGGAAGAGGCACAGGGCCATGAAACCCAGGGTCATCGTCAGGCTGAGGCCCACGCCAACGTCGGAAACGCCATAGAAGCTCCAGCGGAAGCCCGAGACCAGATAGACCACCGGATTGAACAGGGTGATCTTGCGCCAGAGCGGCGGCAGCATGCTGATCGAATAGAAGCTGCCGCCCAGGAAGGTCAGCGGCGTGATCACCAGGATCGGCACGATCTGTAGCTTCTCGAAGCTGTCGGCCCAGACGCCGATGATGAAGCCGAACAGGCTGAAGGTCACTGCGGTCAGCACCAGGAACCCGGCCATCCACAGCGGATGAGCGATGTGGAACGGCACGAACAGGCGCGCGGTGGTCAGGATGATCAGCCCGAGCAGGATCGACTTGGTGGCCGCGGCCCCGACATAGCCGAGCACGGTCTCGATCCAGGAGACCGGCGCGGAGAGCAGCTCGTAGATGGTCCCCGACCATTTCGGCATGTGGATGCCGAACGAGGCATTGGAAAGGCTCTCGGTCAGCAGCGACAGCATCATCAGCCCCGGGACGATGAAGGCGCCGTAGCTGATCCCGTCGACCGACTTGATCCGCGAACCGATGGCCGAGCCGAACACCACGAAATACAGCGAGGTCGAGATGACCGGCGACAGGATGGACTGCGACAGGGTGCGGAACCAGCGCGACAGTTCGAACCGATAGATAGCGCGCACGCCGTAGAGGTTCATCGCCCCGCCCTCACCAGGCTGACGAAGATGTCCTCGAGCGAGCTTTCGCTGGTGCGCATATCGCGGAAGTCGATCCCGAGCGCGTTCAGCTGGCGCATCAGGTCGGCGATGCCGGTGCGCTCGCCCTGGACGTCGAAACTGTAGACGAGCTCGGTCCCATCGGCGGCGAGTTCCAGCGCGTAGGCGCCAAGGCCCGTTGGGATGGCGGCCAGCGGCGTCTGCAGCTGCAGCGTCAATTGCCGCTTGCCCAGCTTGTGCATCAGCACGGCCTTGTCCTCGACCAGGATGACCCGGCCCCTGGTCATCACACCGATGCGGTCGGCCATCTCCTCGGCCTCCTCGATATAGTGGGTGGTGAGGATGACGGTCACGCCGGTGGCGCGCAGGGAGCGGACCATCTCCCACATGTCGCGCCTCAGCTCTACATCGACGCCGGCGGTGGGCTCGTCGAGGAACAGGATCCTCGGCTCGTGCGACAGGGCCTTGGCGATCATCACCCGGCGCTTCATGCCGCCGGAGAGGTCCATGATCTTGGCGTCCTTCTTGTCCCACAGCGAAAGGTCGCGCAGCACTTTCTCGAGATGGGCCTTGTTCGGCGCCTTGCCGAACAGGCCGCGGCTGAAACTGACCGTGGCCCAGACGGTCTCGAAGGCGTCGGTGAACAGCTCTTGCGGCACCAGCCCGATCGCCGAGCGGGCGGCGCGATAGTCCCTGACGACGTCGTGGCCGTCGGCCAGCACCACCCCCGAGGTCGGATTGACGATGCCGCAGATGATGCTGATCAGGGTGGTCTTGCCGGCGCCGTTGGGGCCGAGCAGCGCGAAGATCTCGCCTGGCCTGATCGCCAGATCGACATCGTCGAGCGCCCGAAAGCCGCTCGCATAGACCTTGGTCAGACCGGAGACGGAAATGATCGGCGCGGCCGCGCCGGCGCCGGGGCTTACGGTTAGCCCGGATGTTGATGTGCGCTGGTCCATCGGCCTCGCCGAATAGCCGATCTGGCGATCAAAGGCTCGACCATTCGGCGCTCGGACCCGGGCGGGCGGTCCATGGGCTCGGCGGCGAAAGGCCCGAGGCCGTCGAGCGGCTCTATGTTCGGCCGAGCCTGACAGGTCTGTTCAGGCCCGGTTAAGCGTCGCCCGCCGACCGTGACGCCCGCCGCGCCGCTGGAACGGCCAAGGTTCTTGTGCGTTAATGCGGCTCGAAACAGACCATGTGGAACGGAGAAGGATCATGCGGGGATTTGGAAGCCTTGGCGTCGCCGCCGCGGTGCTGATGGCTGTCGCGACGCCGCGGGCGGCGCAGGCGCAGCACTACTATTACGACCAGGGCGGCCATCCCTATTATTACGACCATGGCCATCGTTACTATCGCTGCATCAACAACCAGCATCGGCACGCCGTCGCCGGCACGGTGCTCGGCGCGGTGGCCGGTGGCCTGATCGGCGGCGCGATCACCCACGGCCGCGCCGGCGGCACCCTGGTGGGCGCCGGCGTCGGCGCCTATGCGGGCCACGAAATCGGCAGGAGCAGCCACCCCTGCTAGGGGACGGAACACGCTAAGCGGCGGTGCTGGAACGAAGCTGAAGCGGCTATTTCTATCCGCTCATTTC